>JANOWB010000132.1:0-10646 GCA_031417695.1 Polaromonas sp. | reverse complement strand
GCCGGCGCCGAGTGGATGCAGCGGCTGACCAACGCGTTCCCCAAATTCGCGTGGATCAACCCCGAACCCCAAGGCGTGTGGCAATACCGCCAATCAATCAGTGTGATGCAGCAACTCGTTAACCAACGTATGTACCCACTGACCATCAAGGGGCTGGAAGAGGCGATGCGGCTGTTGTCTAAATAGCCACCCTTTACAATCCAGCTAACAGTCTGCCGCCATAGTTCAACGGATAGAACGAGTGCCTCCTAAGCGCTAGATACAGGTTCGATTCCTGTTGGTGGTACCAGACAAATCCCCCCAAGCACTATTATTTTTATAGCTGTTCGCGCCCGTATTTATTGGGCTACAGCCCTAAAAATACCCATTTTTAGGCCTCCAAACTGGCTGCCAAACGCAAAACGGCCGGGTAACTGGTTTGCACTTCCATTCGCTGCGTAACGCCTTTGCTGGCCAAAATGCGGTGGGCTTCGGGCAAGTTCCAGCAGGGGATTTGCGTGAACATGTGGTGTTCGCCGTGGTAGTTAACCCAGTACGGCGCTACCAGTGCGCGTTCGATTAAGTTGGCTTGGGTGGTACGGGCGTGACGCAGCGGGTCGGCGTTGTTTTCGGCGACCAAAGCGTGTTCGGCAATGTTGCGCAAGCGGGTGACCAGCGGCAGCCAGGTGGCCATGGGCAATAGCCACATCAGCAGCCACGCCCACCACAGCCCGGCGGCAGCAAACAGCGCAAAGCCCACGCCATTGGTTAATAAAAACACGCGCTGCGATTTAACTTCAAGCCCAATCGCCGCAAACGCACTCTGCCCTGCTTCGCGATTTTTCAACTTGGCCAGTACCAGGCGGACGCGTTGTTTGTAAAACGTCTGCCCAGACAAGTCACGCCAAATTTTGCGTTTAAGTGACGCGGGTGTGATGGGAAACGGCGCCGACAGCACCAGGTCGGGGTCTTCGGTTTGCTGCACAAAACGGTGATGCTGCAAATGATACGGGCGGTATGTGTCTAGCTCGGCACCGCCAAACCATTTGGCAGCCCAGTCGTTGATACGCCGATTAGGGTGCAGCAGGCCGTGTGCGGCGTCGTGCATCAAAATAAACAAGCCGAGTTGGCGGGTGCCAATCACCATCACCATCAGCGGAATGGTGATGGGCCACAGCACGCCAATGGCCATGGCGGCGGCGATCACCGCCCAGCAATGCATCAACAGCGCCAAGCCTTTGAAACGCGAGCGATCGGACACCGCTGCCCACTGGGCAGGCGTGAAAAAATCTTCGTGTTGTACTCGAGGTGCGGCGGCCATGCCTAACTGTAGACACTACGCGCACAAACTGCAAGCCGACCCAGCCGCGCACAGAGGGCGCAGGGGTCAAAAAGCAGCGTGGACTACAACTTACTTCATGCCAAATTTAACTTTGGCGTCGGCTTGGCAAGCGTCTTTTGGCGCACCGGCCAATGCATCGCAACGCTCGTTGGCGGCTTTGAACATGGCTTTGCGCTCGTCCTCAGAAGCATCTTTCTTGACGTCGGCCATCTTGGACGACTTGTCTGCACTGGTGTCTGCCGAAACTTTGGCGATTTTGGCGTCGTCTTTGGCCTTGGTGAAAGCGACTTTCGCGTCTTTTACGCAAACGTCTTTTGCGTTGCCAGACAAGTCATCGCATTTCTCTTTGGCGGTGTCGTACATGGCGTCTGCCTTTGCCATACCCACCTTCTCAGCGCCGCGGGCCGACGGTTTGTACTTGCTTTCCATTTCAGCTTTGGCAACTTTTTCTGTACCCTTGGCTTCAGAAATGCAGATGTCTTTGGCGTTGGCCTTCAGGCTGGAACACTTGTCTTTGGCAACTTTATAGTCACCGGATATGCGGTCTTTTTCAGTTTTGTATTCGACTTTAGTCATCGACATGGCGTTGCCGGCAAAGGCGCAAGACAAAACTATTGACAGCGTGAGGAGCTTTGATTTCATGGAGTGGCTTTCAAAAATACGGTTAAGAAAACGGGCTAAAAGCCCGAGAACTAAACCATACGTTTGCCAGCGTCCATCGCAGGTGGGCAAAGGGTGGTGATGCCCGTAGGCCAATGCCTACGAAAGCCGCGTTTTACCCGTTAAAACAAACTATTTTAGGGCTGTAGCCCAATAGATATGGGCGCGAGCAGCTCCTGAAAAGATAGTACAGGAAACTGCTCGTTTTACAAATTCACACCTTGCCAGGCTGTGCGTTCTTCAGCGCGGCAATGCGCTCTTCAATCGGCGGGTGGGTTGAAAACAATTTGCCGATACCGCCGGTAATGCCCATCGCTGCCACAGACTTGGGCAACTCACCGGGCACCATGCCGCCTAAACGCGCCAGCGCGTTCATCATGGGCTGCGTGCGGCCCATAAGTGCTGCAGCGCCCGCGTCGGCACGAAATTCACGGTGCCGTGAAAACCAGGACACCACCATGTGCGCGGCAAAACCCAGCACGATGTCCATCACGATAGTGGTGACGTAATAGCCAATGCCTGGGCCCGAGCTGTCGCTGCCCTTCCTTAAAAAGCTGTCGACTGCATAGCCAATCACGCGGCTTAAAAACACCACAAAGGTGTTCATCACGCCTTGAATCAGGGTCATGGTGACCATGTCGCCATTGGCAATGTGGGCAACTTCGTGGCCAATCACGGCCTCAATTTCTTCGCGCGTCATGCCTTGCAGCAACCCGGTAGACACCGCCACTAACGCTGAATTTTTAAAAGCGCCGGTGGCAAACGCGTTGGGCGCACCTTCGAAAATACCAACTTCTGGCATGCCGATCTGCGCTTTGTCGGCAAACTTTTTGACCGTCTCGACTATCCAGGCTTCGTCAGCGTTTTGTGGCTCATTGATGACCTTGACACCCGAGCTCCACTTGGCTACGGGCTTGCTGATCAACAGCGAAATAAACGCGCCGCCAAAGCCCATGATGAGCGCAAAGCCAAGCAGCGACGTGAGGTTAAGGCCCTGCGGCGTTAAAAACCTGTTTAAACCGAGTACGTTGGCAACAATACCCAGCACCAGCACAACTGCCAGGTTGGTCATCACAAACAAGAAAATACGTTTCATGAAATCTCCGTGAGGAAAGTTAATTCAATAGGCCAATAAATGGGGAGCAACGTTAAAAGCTCAAGAGCTGAATGCGGTTTGCAACGCTTGTTTTTTATATTTTCTTGCTTTTAGGGCGAAATACAAGAATGTCCTCATAAAAGGAAAGTTTCTCGTTCGGCGCCCACCAGCCTGGCACGCCCAGCACGGGCAAAGGGGCGAATGGTTTTAACGACAGCTTGGTTGCGCTTAAGTCGTTGGCGATCCAGCTATCTAAATCTGCTATTTTATTAATAGCTGGTCGCGCCTGATAAACGTGGGCTGTGATTGGTTTTCTTGGGTAAACCAGCTTTTCAAGCAGCGCGTGGCCGAACAGCACCAGTTGCGCGTCTTTCCACATGGGGCGCAACTGAACAAACAATCGCTGCCAATTGCAATCTAGCAGCGCGTCCCACAGTGGCTCAGGTGCCATTAAAAAAGCAGCGTTTTCGTCAAACAGCGTTAAAGCATCGCGCACCGCGCCGCGAGTTTGTTGCACGCCGTTGCTGGCCAATTGCTCGGCTTGTAGTTGATTGAGCTTTTTCTTGGTTTGCGGAAAGGTTAACCAACACAAGCCATTAAAAAAGTCATGCAGGTTGTCGCGTGTGGGAACCGTGCCGGTGTCGAAGATGAATTGTTCGTAGGCTTGGCCGTCGGGCAATTGGGACTGCGAAACGAATCGAACAGGAGAGCCTGCTACCGAATTCAGCGCTTGAGCAACCGCGCTGCCTGTGAAGTCAAGGGCAGTGGCTTGGTAAGGTGCAAGCCACGGCGCGCTCCAATCAATCACACCATGCGCCAAGCCAGGCTTTCCCCGCTGCGCAGCGGCTTGAGCTGGCCCTGCCCGAACGCGAAACTCTCTGGCGGCGTCCAGCTTTCGTTTTTAAGTGTGACCGTATCGGTGTTGCGCGGTAAGCCGTAAAAATCTGCACCGTTAAAACTGGCGAACGACTCAAGCTTGTTCAGCGCGCCTGCGGCTTCAAACGCCTCGGCGTAGAGCTCCATCGCGGCGTGGGCGGTGTAGCAGCCTGCGCAGCCGCTGGCGTGTTCTTTCAGGCTGGCTGGGTGCGGCGCGCTGTCTGTGCCCAAAAAGATCCGTGTGTTGTCGCCGGTGGCGGCTTCAATCAGTGCCAGGCGGTGTGTTTCACGTTTGAGCACGGGCAGGCAGTAGTAATGGGGGCGCATGCCGCCAGTGAACATTGCGTTGCGGTTGTACAGCAAGTGGTGCGCTGTGACGGTGGCGCCGGTGAAGCGATCTGCATCGCGCACATAGTGCGCAGCCTCTTTGGTGGTGATGTGCTCGAACACGATTTTGAGTTCAGGGAAATCGCGGCGCAGCGGGATGAGCTGGGTGTCAATAAACACGGCTTCACGGTCAAACAAATCAATATCCGGCGAGGTGACTTCGCCGTGCACCAGCAGAAGCAAGCCTTCTTTTTGCATCGCCTCTAGCGTTTTGTAGGTTTTGCGCAGGTCGGTCACGCCTGCATCGCTGTTGGTGGTGGCGCCTGCGGGGTACAGCTTGGCAGCAACCACGCCCGCGTCTTTGGCGCGCTTGATCTCGTCTGGCGGCAAGTTGTCGGTCAGGTACAGCGTCATCAACGGCTCAAACTTTATGCCGGCGGGCACGGCTGCTTGAATACGGCTTTTATAAGCCAGCGCCAGCGCAGCCGTGGTGACGGGCGGGCGCAAATTGGGCATGATGACGGCGCGGGCGAATTGCGCAGCAGTGTGCGGCACCACCGTGTTCAGCGCGTCGCCGTCACGCACGTGCAGGTGCCAATCGTCTGGGCGGGTAATCGTCAAGGTGGTCATAGGGGTCGAGGGCGGCGATGCAGTCATAGGTCAAATTGTCGCACCGACCGGGCTTAAAAAAGCCCGCTGGCTGCGGGCTTTTCAAGCAGACCGAAAGAAGATCAATGCGCCAAAATTTTGTTCAAAAAGTCTTTGGTACGCGGTTGGCGATTTTCTGGGTGCTTGAAGAACTCGTCGGTTGAGCAGTCTTCCAAAATTTTGCCGCCTACGTCCATAAAAATCACGCGGCTGCCGACTTTTTTGGCAAAGCCCATTTCGTGGGTCACCACCATCATGGTCATGCCTTCTTTGGCCAGGTCCATCATGCAGTCGAGCACCTCACCGACCATTTCAGGGTCAAGCGCAGAGGTGGGTTCGTCAAACAACATGGCAATCGGGTCCATGCTGAGGGCGCGCGCAATGGCCACGCGCTGCTGCTGGCCGCCTGAAAGCTGGCCTGGGAATTTGTCTTTGTGCAGCATCAGGCCCACGCGCTCCAAGTACTTCAGGCCATGTGCTTTGGCGTCTTCAGGCTTGCGGCCCAGCACCTTCATTTGCGCGAGGGTCAGGTTTTCAGTCACGCTCAGGTGCGGGAACAACTCGAAGTTTTGAAACACCATGCCCACCCGGCTGCGCAGCTTGGGCAAATCAGTTTTAGGGTCATGTACCGCTTGGCCATCAACAAAAATCTGGCCTTTTTGGAAGGGCTCTAGCGCGTTGATGGTTTTGATCAGCGTGGACTTGCCGGAGCCTGACGGCCCGCACACCACCACCACTTCGCCCTTGTTGATGCTGGTGGTGCAACCGTTGAGTACCTGTACAGTGCCATACCACTTGGACACTTCTTTCATTTCAATCATTGCCATCTTCTTCTCCAGTACTTGTTCATTGAGCAGTTAAGTTTGCGCGCAGACTTAACGAATAATCGCGATTTTGGTTTGCAGGCGCTTGACCAGGTAAGACAGGCCAAAACACATGATGAAATACACCACTGCCGCCAGCAAATAGGCCTCTTCGGTGCGGCCATAAATTTTGCCGGCGGTGGTGAAACCTTTGAGCAAGTCGTAAGCGCCAATGGCATAGACCAACGAAGTGTCTTGAAAAAGAATAATCGTTTGCGTCAGCAAAATGGGCACCATGTTTCTGAACGCCTGCGGCAACACAATCAGCTTCATATTTTGCGCGTACGTCATGCCCAATGCTCGGCCAGCGTTGACCTGCCCGCGCGAGATCGACTGAATACCGGCCCGCATAATTTCACTGAAATACGCCGCCTCAAACGCCACAAAAGTAATGATGGCGGAAATTTCAGCCCGGTTATTGGCGCCTCCCGGAATCAACGCGTAAAACCCAGCCGGTACCAGCAAGAAGAACCACAAAATCACCATCACCAGCGGCACTGACCGCATGCCGTTGACGTAAATGGTGGCCGGTGTCGCCAACCAGGCTTTACCCGACAAACGCATCAGCGCCAGAATAGTGCCGAGAATAATGCCACCAATGGTAGCGATGATGGTCAGCTGAATGCTGAACCAAAAGCCCTTGATCACGAACTTGGAGATGATCTCCCAGTTCAAAAAACTCATGTCTAAGCCGAGCATATTAATGTCCTCCGCCGGGTGCGCCAGCCATCACGAAGCCGGGGATTTGCGCCTTCTTTTCGATCAGCGCAAAAATCCGGTTCACAGCAAACGCTGAAATGGCGTACAGCACCGTTACAGCCAGGTAAATTTCAATGCCGCGCGAGGTTTCTTCTTGCGCTTGCATGGCAAACATCGTCAGCTCGGCAATCGACACCGCAAACGCTACCGATGAGTTTTTCAGCAGGTTCATTGACTCGCTGGTGAGCGGCGGAATGATCATGCGCAGCGCCATCGGCAAAATAACGTAGCGGTAAGTTTGCGCGGTGGTAAACCCCATCGCCATGCCAGCGTAGCGCTGGCCGCGCGGCAGCGCTTGCACACCGGCCCGCACCTGCTCGGCTATACGCGCAGACGTAAAAAAGCCGAGCGCGAAAACCACCAGCACAAAGCCGGGCACTTCTTTCATGGGTGGAAAGATTTTGGGTATGACGAAATACCAGATAAAGATTTGCACCAGCAGCGGAATGTTGCGAAACAGCTCGACCCACGCGTTGGCGATTTTGGTCAGCAGGGGGCTGTTGGGCAACGTACGCAGGGTGCCAAACAGCAGGCCCACCACCATCGCCACCACCCACGACGCGCCAGCCACAGCTAGCGTCCAACCCCAGGCATCAAACATCCACTGCAGGTAAGTTCTGCCGCTGCCGTCGTCGTTTAAAAATACTTTCCAGTCCCAATTCATGACATTCCCTGCTTGTTGTTATGCATCATTGCCCGCGATGGTGACGATTGATGTCACGCCGGGTTTTGCCCGAAGATACCACGGCCTCAAACAAAAAACCCCGCTGCTTTGAATCAAGAGCGGGGTTTGAGGAGTGACGTTGCTAACGCGTTAAGCGCAGCAATTACTTCTTGGCAGCGTAGTCTTCCATCGGCTTGTCGTTAGGGTTGGCCCAAGCGGCCTTGGTGCTCTCGCTCACGGCGTAACCGACTTTGGTGTTTTTCGGTGGAATCGGCTGCTGGAACCACTTGTCCCACAGCTTGGCAATTTCGCCAGACTTCATCATTTCTTTGACGGTGTCGTCGCCGATTTTCTTGAAGGCGGCGTCGTCTTTGCGGATCATGATGGCGATGGGCTCAACGCTTAACACTTCACCGACGATTTTGAAATCAGCCGGGTTTTTGGAAGTGGCAATGTTGCCAGCCAAAATAGCGCCGTCCATCACGAAGGCATCAGCACGACCAGACTCGAGCAACAAAAAGCTGTCGGCGTGGTCTTTACCAAAAACTTCTTTAAAGTCAACGCCAGTAGCGCGCTCGTTTTTACGCAGCGTTTGCACTGACGTGGTGCCTGTGGTGGTGGCAACGTTCTTGGCATTCAGCTGAGCAATGGCGGTGATGTTTGAATTGGCTTTTACGGCAAATCGCACTTCTTCTACAAAAGTGGTGGGCAAAAAGGCCACGTCTTTTTGGCGGGTGGCGTTATTGGTGGTGGAGCCGCACTCAATGTCGACGGTACCGTTTTGCACCAGCGGAATGCGGTTTTGCGAGGTAACTGCCTGGTATTTAACTTCCAGCTTGCGGCCGGCCGCTTTTTCGAGGTTAGCGATGACTTTGTTGCACACTTCGACGTGAAAACCGGTGTATTTGCCATCACCCAAGGTGTACGACAGCGCGCCAGACGAGTCCCGCACGCCCATGGTCACGACGCCAGAGGCCTTGACCTTGGCGACAGTGTCGGTGGCTTGCGCAAAAGCAGCGCCGGTGGCAAATACAGCCAGAGTAAGAGCAGCGAGTTTGAGTTTCATGAGTTTCCTGTGTGTAAAAAAATATAACCAATATTCTAAAGAGCTTGACCCCGCGCTAGCCCATAGGTTTACCCCAGCTAAAGTCGAAGTTTCCCCGCGCCGCCAGCCTGCTGCCCAGCGGTGCGCCAGTCCATAACGTGAAGCAATTACGGCGGTTGACGACCTAAACCCTAAACCCTGAACCATTGATCATCGACCAAACCTTGCTCCCCGGCTTGGTGCGCAACAGTCATTTGCACAACGACGCTACTTAAACGCCAGCCAACCGCCAGGGGTTGCAGCTTAGCAAGCAGGCTTTGTGCCAGATTTTGGGGTGCGGCAACCGTTTGAACGCTTCCACATCAAAACGTACTGAACTGTAATTTGCGCCGTCTTAAAACGCCAATGCCGGTTACAAAACGCGTTATGCAATTTATTTATAACGGCCTAGGGTTGCTACTTAGACGCGCTTTTTGCGCCTGGAGGCTCAGGGGACTGCACTTGCAAATATGTCCACAGCGCCTGCGCCGCGCTTTTTGTGGCCAGGCTGGTGGTGGCTTCACGGTTAGCTGGGCGCTCGCGGTACACGCGAATGTCCATCGTCATGTCTAACGCGGCACTTAGCTTGTCAGCGGCGGGCACCAGCTTTTTGGCGCGCAGCTCTTTTTTAACTGCGCTGAACGGCAAAAACGCAATGCCGTGGCCTTCAAGCGCCATGGCTTTCAGCCCCTCGGCCATGTCGGTTTCGTACACCCGGTCTAAATGAATCGCCGTGCTGGACTGCTTCAAAATTAAATCCACCACCCGGCCCAAGTAAGCACCCGGCGCGTAGCCTAAATACGGCAGCGGCTGCCCCGCGCGGCCCGGCAGCTTGTATAGCGGCTCGCCGTCAGCGTTGGGTTTAACGTACGGCGACAGCACTTCTTGGCCCAGCGTGACCATTTCATAACGGTTGGGGTCGAGCTGAAACGGCTGCGAGTCGTGGTGGTACGCAATCAACAAATCGCAACTGCCCTCAACCAGGCGCAGTACTGCATCGTGCACGTTTAGGGCAATCAAGCGGCTTTTAATCGGGCCAAACTTTTCGCGCAGGCTGGTGACCCAAGCCGGAAAAAACGTGAAAGCCAGCGTGTGCGGCACGGCAAACTCAATCACGTCTTGCCCGGCCGACGTGTGGCCGCGCAGCATGGCCCGGGTGGACTGCAAGCCCTGCAGCATTTCAAGCGACTGGCTGTAAAGCGTTTCACCCGCAGGCGTCAAGCGCGTGGGGTACGAGGAGCGGTCAACCAGGTCAGTACCTGCCCAAGCCTCCAGCGCCTGAATGCGGCGCGAAAACGCCGGCTGCGTAACGTGCCGCAACGTGGCCGAGCGGCTGAAGCTGCGGGTTTCAGCCAAGCTGACGAAATCTTCTAGCCATTTGGTTTCCATAATCTGATTATGTAAGTTCGGCCGAACGGGACTGCTACGGGAATTCCCATAGGTACCTTATTTGCTATTATTTCAGGAGCTGCTTGCGCCCGTATTTATTGACTAAAACGTTTAAATGATGCCTGAAAACACCCAATTATGGGATTTCGAAGCACAAAAAGCTCAAACACACTAGACCCAAGCGCCAAAGGTTTTTACCCCGCCCACTCAGCCCGCATGCCGCTTGACGTTGAAGGCAAAACCCAATCGAGCAGCCAGCTGAATAATCGCCCATCCAATGTCGATTTGCCACCAACGGTGTTTAAAGCTGGCGCTGGTCGGTGCGTGGTGATGGTTGTTGTGCCAGCTTTCGCCGAATGACAGCACCGACAGCCACCAGACGTTTGCTGAGTGGTCGCCTGTGTTGTGCGGGCGCTGACCTGCCAAGTGGCAAAACGAGTTAATTGCCCAAATGATGTGATGCCCCACAGCCAAACGAACGATTCCACCCCAATAAGCGCCAATTAAAAATCCGCCAAAGCCGCCCCAAATTGCAACACCAGCAAGTCCGGGCAGCACAAGGCCGCTCAGCACTATCCAGCTGTATACGCGGTCGACGCGCACCACTATTGGGTCACGTATCAAGTCGGCCGCATAGCGAATAGGCGAAGGCACATCATGGCGGAGTACCCAACCCACATGGCCTTGGAAAAATGCAGCCCACCGATTCACAGTGCCATGCGCCGCAGGCACGGGCGAATGTGAATCACCCGGTTGGTCACTGTGGGTGTGGTGGCTCCGGTGCAGCCCCACCCAGTAGCAAACTGTGCCCTGGCCAGCCATACAGCCGAATACCGCCATCACCGTGCGTAGATAGGGCTTCGCAGCAAACGCGCGATGAGAAAAGTGCCGATGCAGCCCGACTGATACGCCTACCCCGCCTACGAAAAACCACATCACCGCCCACAAGCCAACTGCAG
>JANOWB010000131.1:0-8094 GCA_031417695.1 Polaromonas sp. | reverse complement strand
CAAGTGGCGCAGGCCCCAGCTGTACAGCAGGCCTGCACGGCGCAAGTAAGCCACTGCGGTAGGCCCCCATTGCGTGCGTTCGCTTGAGGCAACCGGCATCGACAAAATGAAACCGGCGTGGTTGTAGTAGCGCACCGCCATGGCCGAGCAGACCAGCGATGCAAACAGCACGCCCATCAGCACCAGTTCCATGACCAGGCGGGCGCTGAAATGGCGAGCCATGTTGTCGGGTGTGCCAAAAGATGAATTGAGTGAAGGCGCCAGCAGCGTGGCCGCACCAATCAAGCCCAGTGCAGCGGTAGACGCTGTCATGGTGGCAGACATCAGTGAGTTGCGCAGGGTTTGCACTGCCAAAATTTCCGAGCCAGGTTGCTTTGACAAGGCTGCAAACCATTCTTCGCGCAAATTGGCATGTGCAGCGCGCGCCAGCAAAGTCGGGTTGCGGCGTTGCATCCACAGCAACGCCAACTCGTAAGCCACGAGCACACTCACCGTGATGCCAGCTGCCAGCCAGGCCGTTAAGGTGTTCATAGAGCTGCTTTCATGTGCTGCTGACTGCTGCAACACGTGGATGCTTTTCACGCCAGGTAAATATCAACATGCCGACCAGCATGGCGGCCACAAACACCAGCGCTTTGGGCTCGCCCATGCCGAGCGCTACCAAGCCAGGGCCGGGGCAAAACCCGGCTACTCCCCAGCCCCCGCCAAACAGGGCGCTACCGGTTAACAAACGACGGTCAATGCTTGACGACGTGGGCAGCTTCATGTCTGCGCCTGTGAACGAAAGCGTACGTTTTTTGGCAACTAAAAAAGCAAAAAAACCGACCGAAATGGCACCCGCCATGACCAAAGCCAAAGAAGGATCCCAAGCGCCCGCCAGGTCTAAAAAGCCCAGCACCTTAGCCGGGTTCGCCATGCTTGAGACGATAAGGCCCAAGCCAAATACCAAGCCCGACAACAATGCAGATAAAGCAAACATACCTGTTCCTTTAAAAACTTAAAACATGGCGCAGCACAAATACAGTGATAAAGCCCGCACCCATGAACGCACCCGTGGCCACCAGTGACCGCAGAGACAAGCGCGACAGGCCGCACACACCGTGCCCGCTGGTGCAGCCCGCACCGTAACGCGTGCCCACGCCGACCAGCAGCCCGGCAACAATCAATGCGGGGTAGTCGGCGTCAATTTGAATTTGAGGCACAGTGAGAAAAATGGCGTAGGCCAGCGGCGCAACCACGATGCCACCGATAAATGCCACCCGCCACAGCACATCGCCCCGCGCAGGCACCAGCAGCCCACCCAGCACACCGCTGATGCCTGCAATACGGCCATTAAGCAGCACAAACAGGGCGGCTGCGAGGCCGATCAACATCCCGCCCAAAAGCGATGACCATGGCGTAAACGCATTCCAGTCAATAGACATCAACTCAATAGGCATTAGTTTTTTCCTTCGGGGCAGTAAAGGCGGTGCAGCAGCACCAAAATTTCAAGCGTTCTTGCGTCGGCCACGCTGTAGTAAATGTTTTTGCCTTGGCGGCGGGTAGTGACCACACCTTCATTGCGCAGCACACCCAGTTGTTGCGAAAGGGTAGGCTGCGCTATGCCAAGCTCTTCTTCAAGCTCACTCACGCAATGCTCACCCTGCGAGAGTTGGCACAGCAGCATCAACCGGTCTTCGTTTGCCAATATTTTTAAAACACCGACAGCCTGCGCTGCGCTGCTGCGCAGCAGCTCGGGGTGGAGGACAAGGTGGGCTGAGTTCATAGATGTTGAAGTAGCGATAAAAAATGAATTGGTTTAAAACAATTGACATTAATATATCAAACAATATAATATAAGTCAACATATTTAAACAAGTCGAAAGAGCAGCCGATCATGAACAGCCGCATCAGCACACAGGCGTTTTTCGACCCGAATACATGGACGGTGACCTATGTTGTCTCCAGCAATATCAGCCGCCAAGCTGCCATCATCGACCCGGTTCTGGACTACGACTTCAAGTCAGGGCACACCAGCACCAAGTCTGCTGATGAGGTGATGGCGTATATCAAGGCGCAAGATTTAACCGTCGATTGGATTCTTGAAACCCATGCTCACGCCGATCATTTGTCTGGTGCGCATTACGTCAAAACGCAGGTTGGCGGGCGCATTGCTATTGGCGAGAATATTCGCGCGGTGCAGTCCACCTTCAAGACTGTGTTCAACCTTGATGCAGATTTTGCGACCGACGGCAGGCAGTTTGACCATCTCTTCAAAGACGGGGAAGTCTTCAAGATTGGTGATGTGCAGGCATCTGCGATGCTGGTGCCCGGCCATACTCCAGCTGACATGGCTTACCAAATTGAGGATTCCGTTTTTGTGGGCGACACATTGTTCATGCCCGACGTGGGTACGGCCCGCGCCGACTTTCCGGGCGGTGATGCACATGCGCTGTACCGCTCCATTCACAAAGTACTGGCTTTGCCGCTGGAGACCCAAATATTCGTTTGCCATGACTACCCGCCCGATTTACGGCAAGCAGCGTGGCAAACCACCGTGGGTGAGCAACGCGCCAAAAACATTCATGTGCGTGACGGCATTTCAGAAGAACAGTTTGTAGCCATGCGCGCCGCGCGAGACGCCACGCTGGAAATGCCCACACTCATCATTCCTGCGATTCAAGTCAACGTGCGCGCCGGTGAAATGCCTGCCCCGGAAGCCAACGGTATCCGCTATCTAAAAGTGCCTTTGAATGCCTTGGGCGCCAAAGCGCAGTAGCAAGATGATTTTGTGCATTTCCAAGTGGTTTTTATCGATTTTCCGGTATGTTTTAGGGCGTTAGCCCATTAAATACGGGCGCAAGCAGCTCATCTATTAATATCATATGTGGGTTTATTACAGCGTATGAATCAGTGAATCGGTTTGTTTTCGCAGCATGATTCCCGACAAGTCAGTACCAGGTGCAACGGTATTGAACACCGTCCCATATTTTTTAACGTTCTCATGCAGCAGCGCCAGCCTGTGGTCGGGCTCATCGGTATCCACCTCAATTTCATAAGTGATGGACTCCATGCGCGGCGGCACATCTTGCCGTATGCCATGCACTCGCACCTGTACCCCGCGCAGCTCAAACTTCAGTATCGGCACCACCCGCTCAATGCCTTTGATCATGCAGGCCGACAGCGCTGCCAGCAGCAATTCAGCCGGGTTGAAGGCGTCCGGGTTGCCCGCCATGTCGGTGTCTAGCGCGATGGTGGCGCTTTTGCAGGTGGCTTGGCTGGCGTGTGCGCTCAGGCGGCTGGCCACTACGTCAAATACAAGCTTGGGTTTTGTTGGACTCACGTTTTCGTCGGTCATGTTTGTCTCTGTTGTCAATGTGGAATCAGGGGGCTGCGAGGCGGTCATTGCGAACCAGATACCGCCCTTTGAAGCGCATCGGGAACGGCTTGCCTGATAACGGTTCGCTGACCGACCCTGGCTGCTGGGCGTGAATGTGCAGATGCGGCTCGCCCGTGTTGCCGGTGTTGCCCACGGCTCCAATAGCTTGACCAACACTGACATGATTGCCCAAGCTCACCTTCAGGCTGCCCGGTTTGAAGTGACCTAGCAAAACGTCTGCACTTTTGCAGCGCAACAGCAAGTAGTTACCTGCCATGTGCTCGCGGTCAACTTGCGGCACCTTCATGTCTGGCAAACCATCTTGCGTAGCAATTACGTGGCCGGCGCAAGGCGCGTAAACCGGCACGCCGTAGATGGCGTATGCGCTCGGCTCTGCTGGGAGCAAGCCGCTGGCGCGCAGTCCCCAGCTATCCAGCTTGACGATATCCACACCATACGATTGCCCCCGGTACGCATGAAAGCGCGGCACAGTGGTGTCAAGTGTCATCAGGTGGGCATTCACGTTAATACGACTGCCACCATTGACCACCAAGTAAGTACCATTCTTGAGTGGAAACGCCAGTTCAACCACCGTTCCCGGCTGCGGTGTACGCCCTGCGAGCGCCATTGCTGATTGGTACGCGCCCCAGCCGCCAAGCCCTACAAAGACGGTCATGAAAACCCATGCCAGCCAGCCTGAGGGTAGCCGTGAAGCGAATGGATGGTGTCGCCTCCAGCCGATTCCAATCGCCAAGACCAACAGTCCGGTAAACACCCACGATGCCCACCAAGGCGGGAACAGCCGGAGGCCAGTCAGTGCGATTGCCAGTAGCGCTGTAGCGGTGCAAGCGGATTGAATCCAAAACCCAAGAGCGCTACCTAGCGGGTAAAAGGCTATCCAGCTAATTAACAGCAGCGGCAAGAATAGTTGAAGTGCAAAAATAAAAAGCATGGCGTTTAAGGCTCCAGCGGCTTTTGGCTGCGTTTGCTATTGTCGTACCCGGTCAGCGTTGCAGGCCCCCAAACTGCGACAACGATAACTGCGGCTGCGGCCATCACCAATCCCGCAAACCGCATGTCATAGTGTGATCCATTCACCGGAAACAACACGTAGGCCGTGTTCACCGTAGCGTGAAACAGCGCGGCCGCAAACACGCTTTTACCAGTGTTGTTGTACAGCCAAACAATAAATATGCGAGATGTCAGCGCATACAAACACCACCAGGCTATCCATGTGAATGAGCGACCCATCAGTAGCAGCGGCGTGAGATGCCAAATAATTCCGACCAAGCCTAAAAGCAGGCTGGCACCTAAAGCGCACCAGCGCTCTTGCATGGGGTCAAGCGCATAGCCTGACCAGCCCAGCTCTTCTCCCAACCCGCCTACAAAAAATCCCATGAACATGAGTAGCGCAAACCACAAGTGCAATTGCGGGACAGGGAGCGGCATGTCCATCCAGCGCATCAGGCCGTACACCGCAAGACTGACGGCGAGCATCAACAGCAAAACCGGCGCATACCAGCGTCTGTCCTTGATGCGCTTGAAATCGAACGAACGCTTTAAAAACGCCAGAGCGCCCTTTGATCGTCCAACGCGCCACACAAGTACGAGCGCTGCCGCCACGGGCGCAAACCCGGCCAGAACGCTGACTGAAAGGCCAGGCATCAACTGCAGATCGGTCATGCCGCCCAGCAACCAAAAGGGTATTGAAAACACAAATACCAGCGCAAAAAATTTTGAAAGCCTGCTGACCAGATCCTGGCACGGCAATGCGGGCCGTGTCATCGCCCAGCCCCCTTCACCAGCTTCGCAATCTCTGCCATCACTTCATCATCATGCCCCACCCACACATGCCCGCCATGCTCAAAGCCTACAAACCTTGCGCCTGTGATCTGACCAGCCGTGTACACAGAGCTGGCATAGGTGCCAAAACCATCGTCACGCACGCTGACGATAAGCGTTGACGCGCGAACAGCGCTAAGTGCAGAAGGCCCGAGGCTTTTTCCTAAAACGGAATCGCTGCGCAAGCCCGCGGCACGACTTGAGACGGGCAGGATGTGGTCGAGGATGGCATTGACGCGTGCGCGTTCCTCTAGGCTGGCAGCGCTCACTTGTTTGGGTGGGGTAGCCAGTACGTATTGAATGACTTGATCTCGCGCCACATGCAGCCCAGCCCAAAACAAAAAGTCAGACCCAATCAGCCGCATTAACAGCGCCTCTGCCCACGGCGCCAAGGGTGTCGCTGAATCTGCCGACGTGCTGGGTTTGTAGGCCAGCGGCACCAGCAGCACCAACGCACTGACGCGGTCAGGGTGGCGAATCGCCATTTGCAGTGCCGACGGGCCACCCGCCGATCCGCCCAGCACCGCAGCTTTGGCGATGCCCAGCGCATCGAGCAAGCATACATGTGCATCTGCCTGAGCTGCGGGCGAGACGTCAAGCGGCATTGGCGTGCGCAGGTAACCAAAGCGCGACATGGCAATGACGCGAATGCCGCGCTGCGTCAGCTTTCCTGCAAACGCCATGCCCTGATCATGCCCGCCACCGCTGCCGTGAACCATCAGTAGGGGCGTGCCCACACCGGCTTCTTGGTATTCAATCGGGCCGCAACGCGTGGTAATGAGCACGCTGCCAAGTGCCGCCTTTGCGCTGGCCGCTTTGACGTCACTGTTAAAACGCCATGTTGTCCATGCGGCGGCAACCACAAGTACGATTGCGGCAATGCTTAGAAGTCGCGCTAGGAGGCTCATGACGCCAACTCGTTCTTCAACACTTGAGTGTCACGACGTAAAAGCAGCCAGATTGCAGCAGCAACCACCAAAGCGACCACGAACAGGTAAGGGTGTTGTTCCACATCGGACGGCAATATCGGAACGACATTGGTCCACCAGTTCGATGCCGTGTGAAGTACCAAAACAGGCAACAAGCTGCCCGCGCTGCGGATGTAAAGCCATGTGTAGAAGACGGACGTAGCCACGATCAACACAAAAAACGCGGCTATTGAGCCTTGATTTTGAGCAGATCCCGCAACAAAAAACAGGGGCAAATGCCACACGCCCCAAATGCCGCCCAGCACCACGCTGGCAGTTCGCCAACCGAAATAATCTATCAGCGACGGTAGCGCAAAACCCCGCCAGCCAAATTCTTCACCCAGCGGCCCGCCCACCAAAAACACCAAACCAAAATTTGCTATCAATAAGCCAACATGGCCGGCCGCGGGCGAGGGCGGCATGACACCGCCAAGCAACAGGTGCACTGCGGCGGCTAGAGTTAAAACCGCAAGCGGCGATAAAAATGCCAGCGTCATCCAGGCCCATCTACCCCGCCATTTAAGGCAACGGGCCAGCCAAGTGCGCAGGCCAGCGCGTCCGCTGGTCATGCAAACTAGGCAAGCAGCGGCTAAAGAAGGCCCAAAAACCTCGAGAAAAAATAGCGCACTGGCTGCAAAGCTTGAATCCGCCTGGACAACTGGGGTAAGCAGCCAGCACGTCCATGACCAAGCAAACGTCATTACAAAGAAGATCATCAGCTGTTTTGACGAACGCCTTACATCATTGCGCCGCGTGGCGGGTGTGTTCATGGCTTGCGCTCAGCTACCCGCTGGCCGTCTTTCACTGTTGCAGGCGGATACACGATGACTTGCTGGCCCGGCGTGAGGCCACTGCGAATCCAGGCCGCGCTGCCATTGCGTGCGCCCAGTTCTACTGGCACTTGGCGTGCGCGTCCGCTGTCGGCTACAAACACTGCGTAGCGCGGTGCAACTGCCTGTTTGCCGTTGGCGCTGTTCGCGCCGTCCCCTGCTGCCGGTAGCGGGAACACGGCGCTCACAGGCACCTGCACAGCTTTGCCCTCGGCCAACGTGACGATTCGCACGCTGACGCGGTAGCCGTCGCCAAGTGCTTGCCACGCAGGCTTTGGGCTAATGATGTCAATCAGTACGCGTACGCGCTGCTCTTCCACACCCAGTGCAGATACTTTGGTGAAGGCGGCTGGCTCCGTGCTGCGTACACGTCCTTCAAGCAATCCCGCGCCGCCCCAGCGTTCGATCATCACGCGGCTGCCAGGCTTGGCGACCAGCGCGTCTGTGGTCAGCAACTCGGCAACGATTTCCATACGCTGTGTGTCGCCGATCTCCATCAACGGTGTGCCAAGCGTTGCTGCACCTTCGCTGGTTTGCAGCACGCGAAGTACGCGGCCAGCCGACGGTGCGCGCACTGTAAAGCTGCTTTTGCCGGAGCCTGTGCTGGTTGCGCTGATCGCTGCCTGCGTTTGTTCCAGCTCATGCGTCGCCATGCGCTTCTCAGCGGCTGCCGCTTCAAGTTCACGCTGCGCGCCAAGGGTTGTTAAGCGGTCAGTTTCAACCTTGACGGGCGCGATGAATCCTTGCTGCGCGAGTTGCTCACTGCGGCGCACCTCATTTTTGGCCTGATCAAGTGACACCTGCGCCCGCGCGATACGCGAGGTGGCACGCACCACGTTGTCTTGTGCGCCTTCAACGCGCGCGAGATTTGCATGGCCGCGAGCGAGTATCCGCCAAGTGTATGCAACACCACGTCAATTGGTTTGTCGGCTGGCGTCGCATTCAATGCCGTCAGCACGTCTTCCAAATCGTTCATGCCCAGAGAATAACTCTCCAGCGTTTCGCGGTGGATGATTGCGATCACCCGGCTTCCGCGCGCCTTCTCGATTTTGTCGATAATGGACAACGCTCTGCGCGAACGTTCCTCTCGATCTTG
>JANOWB010000130.1:0-7734 GCA_031417695.1 Polaromonas sp. | reverse complement strand
CTCCACTCGCCGCCGCCGCCCGGCCCCGCGTCGCCAAACTTACCCACAATGTTCGGCCGCACGTCAGCACGCCAGTTGTACAGCTCTTCTTTGAGTTGGTATTCAATGACCTGGCGCTTTTCTTCCAACACCAAAATCTCTTGCAGGCCAGTGGCAAATTCACGCGTGAGTTGCGCCTCAAGCGGCCACACCACGCCCACTTTGTGCAACCTTATTCCTAACTGCTGGCAAGTTGCATCATCAAGTCCCAAGTCCATCAACGCCTGACGCGTGTCGTTGTACGCCTTGCCGCTGGCAATCATGCCAAAACGGTCCTGCTTGCCTTCAATGGCGTTGTAGTTCAAACGATTGGCGCGAATGTAGGCCAGCGCTGCGTACCACTTGGTGTCGAACAGGCGCTCTTCTTGCGCCAGCGGCGCGTCGGGCCAGCGAATGTGCACGCCGCCGGGCGGCATGTCAAAGTCGGTCGGCATTTTGATCTGCACGCGCTCGGGGTCAATCATGGCGCTGGCGGACGATTCAACAATTTCCTGAATCGTTTTCATGCCCGCCCATACGCCCGAGTAACGGCTGAGCGCAATGGCGTGCAGACCCAGGTCCAAAATCTCTTGCACACTGGCCGGGAAGAACACCGGCAGCCCGCAGGCCTTAAAAATATGATCGCTCTGGTGCGCAGCGGTGGAGCTTTTTGAAATGTGGTCATCGCCCGCAATCGCCAGCGCGCCACCCCAAGCCGTGGTGCCTGCCATGTTGGCGTGCTTGAACACATCGCTGGTGCGGTCAACGCCCGGGCCCTTGCCGTACCAAATGCCAAACACGCCATCAAACTTGTTCGTGCCGGGTGGCGCAAAACCCAGTTGCTGCGTGCCCCACACGGCGGTGGCGGCGAGTTCTTCATTCACGCCGGGTTGAAAAACGATGTTGCGTTCTTTCAGGTACTTGGCCGCCTTGACCAGCGCCTGGTCATACCCACCGAGCGGCGAGCCGCGATAGCCAGAAATAAAGCCCGCTGTGTTTTTGCCTTGCGCCTTGTCGCGCAGCTGCTGCAGCATCGGCAGCTTGACGAGCGCTTGCACGCCACTCATGAAAGCGTGGCCGTAGTCCAGGCTGTATTTGTCATCAAGCGTGACTGTCTCTAAAGCTTTTCGAATGTGTTCGGGCAATGGCGCGTTCATAGCTTTGCTCCATCTCTACTCAGCTTGACGCCAAATACAGCACAGCCAGCTTCGCCGTCTGGGTACTTGTACCTTCGGTGAAAGCCACTTCGTGGCTTTTCGTCCAGCGTTACAGTTTCTAGTGCTTTGCGAATGTGTTCGGGTAGCGGTGCGTTCATAGCGTTGTCTCCGTACGTGGGGTACTTTTAATAAAGCAAAGTGTATGCCGATAGCGCAGATAAGTCTTTGCGTTGTATGCCCCAATACGCCTTGTTCACGCAAGAATCTTGCTGCAAAATGCCCGTTATGGAAACACTTGATAAGTTTGACGTAGCCATTTTGGTGCAACTGCAGCTAGACGCCCGCCAAACCAACGCCGAGCTGGCCAGCCGTGTCGGCCTGTCAGCAGCACCGTGCTGGCGGCGCGTGCGCGCGCTTGAAGAAGCTGGCTTCATCACCGGCTACCGCGCAGAAATCAATCGCCACAAAATCGGCCTGGGCGTGCTCGCTTTTGTGCGGCTAGACGCAGACCGCAACAACGCCGACGCCACCACTGAGCTGGAAGAAGCGATTAAAAAACTACCGGAGGTGGTCGCCTGCCACTACATCAGCGGCGCAGGCACGTTCGAGCTGCAAGTCGTGGCGCAAGACCTGGAAGCGTTCAGCAAATTTGCGCTGCAAAAGCTCATGAACATGCCCAACGTCAAAGATATTCACACGAGTTTTTCGTTGGGTGAAGTCAAAGCCAGCAGCGCGCTGCCGTTGGGGCACTTGGGGCGCTAGGCATGCGATAGTTAGGCAAACAGCATTCAATTTTGGGACAACGCAAGTGAAAAACCCTTCATCTTCAGTGCTGGCTGCCACTGTGTTGGCATGGTCTGCCCTTGCATGCTCATTAGTCAGCAACGCCAGCGCCATGGACATTGAGACCCGCGCCCCTTTCGTCATCTTGTCAGGCAACGTCACAGGCACAGAGTTGCGTATATTGAAAGACGCCATTGACAACAACCCCACTATTACCACCGTCGTGTTGAAAAACTCCAGAGGCGGCGACGCTAGGGCTGGCTACTCAGTAGGTGAATACATTCGCGACAAAGGCTTAAACACCGCCGTCTCAGGCTTTTGCCGTTCGTCTTGTTCCCGCATGTTCTTAGGCGGAATAGCCCGCAGCATGTCTAACGACCAGCCACTCGATAAAACCTACGTCGCCTTTCACGGCAACTACGCCAACGACGGCAAACTCATCAAAACCAACATGCCCACGCTCAAAGCCTGGGTGGTGAAACACAGCGACAACAAAGCCAACCCAGACTTGGTCGAGCAATGGGTTAATTTAGAAAACCGCAATGGCTTTGCCTACTTCTATCACCCGCAAACCAACATAGAAGCAGGCCCACAACGCGTGTTGTTATGCCAAGGAAGTGAAGATCCCCCAGCCCGACTGCAGCAATGCGCCAAACCCGAGCTAGGCGACGCACTGGCCAACGGCATTTTGACGACATTGGAGATTGTGCAGATGAATTCAAGCAGCGAGAAAAGTAAACCATGACGCAGAAAGAATACTATAAAAACAGGAGCTGCTTGCGCCGGTACTTGTTGGGTCGCGGGCCTAAAACTCACCTAAAACCAGGTCAAAAGTGTTCAATAAGAGCTCCTTACACTGCTGAAAAACTAATTCAGGCACAAAAACTAGGTGATTTTGGAAGAGAAGGCAGCCGGGGAAGCCTTTTTATTTGCGCAAGTAGCTCTGTAATGAATAGCTGGTTGCTACCGTTGAGCATGGGATACAGGCATATTTCATATGCCGATTTGTTTATGGCGATAGTAAATATTGCTTATTGGAGTGAAGCAGCATGAACCTACTATGGATAGTGCGACTACTGCGGGCGATGGTTATGTTCACGCTTTGTACTGCTTGCCTTGCACAGCCAAAGCCAGACTACCACTACTTGATAAACGAAGCCACTGGCAAACCGCTGGCAACCCGACCCAATGGACGGCCAGACGTATTCATCTCATCGAAGGAAGAACCTGTCCTGCGCGGCATTTTTACTCAACAAAAATTTAACCTAGAAGCAGAGCTGATGGGGGAAAAATTTCCACCTCTGCTCGCGGGCATGCGGGTCAAGATTAAAGACAAAGACCAATCGGTGAGGGTGCAAGACTGCTGCGAAGATTACAGTTGGGTCAAGGCTCAGTATTTACCGGGATGGGTAGATTACTCCCGCGACATCAGCCATTGGCTACAAGCCTTTGGCTTTGACCCTGATGGTCAACCGTACAAACTCGGAAATTACTGTGAGCCGTTCACACGACGGCCAGCATTTCTGTTCGACCCCGTTACCCACCAACCACGCTGGACTAAGTTTTATGCCGTAGCGCGCAAAGGTTATGACGGTTCGTTTAGGGGTTGTCCGGCACGTGAGGTCTATGTGTATTACGACGCAGAGCTAGGCATGTCTTATGGTGAAGGTTTGGTGGACGTGGGTGTGAATGATGGCACTCCTGTTTACGGGCGTGATTTACAGGTGGATGAGCAAACAGGTGAAATCGTAGGCCCCAACCATGGCGGTTTCAAAGCCATTGACGCCATCGAGTTACTGCGATTCAAAGACGAGTTTCTTCGCAAAAACCCTTGCCCCTTGTTGACTGCCGCCGACAGGGCGCGCTACCCGACCCGACCCGCCCAAGGGATTCATACCCAAGCTGGGCGCAGCTTTTTGGATCGCCTCAAGCGTTACGAACACGATGTCGTTCGCCACTTTCTTGGCGAACCCAGTGAGCCGCTGCAGCAATAGCCGCAGTCACTCCTCAAATTCAAGTCAACCTTTTCTCAATTTACAAAGTAGAACTAGATCATGCTGTACAACAACCCACAAGACAACACCATCAATTTGCAACGCCTGGGCAACCTGGCCTACTTGGTAATGGGTATGCGCACCGAAGGCGGGCGCACACCGTACGCCATGACGGTAGTGGCAAATCCGGCACCTGGCTCTACTCAGATCAACGGCAATGCATGGCAAGGTAACCCGAAAGATTTTTCGGGTTACAGCTTGGGTGTAATGCAGTACGACTTTGGAGCCTTTCGCAACCAAGCAAACACTACAGGCTTTGCCCAACAAGTGGCGACATGGGCGCAAAGCCAGGGTAGAAGCTTAGACGCTGGGAGCGCAGGCAGCTTAGCTACTGCATAGGGAACAATTGGAGGGAACAATTGGGGTCAGACTCTAATTAAATCCTTACGAACAATTGAACAATTGGGGTCAGACTCTAATTAAATCCTTATAAGTACAGAAGGGTTTTTTTAGACTGCAAATTATCAATGGTGACCTTATGAAATATTGTTCATTTCTCTTCTTTCTGTTGTTGGTATTTAGTCAGGCGGCCTGTACGCAAGCTCGCACTGCCGCTGTGTTGAAGGGAGTCAATGCGGGCGATGAAGAGTTGCTGGCCACCTTGGCGTCTTTAGCAAAACGCGGTAGCGATGCAGTTTGTAATCCTGCCGTGATCGAAAACGAGCTGGATATCAAGCTCGGTGAATTCAAGATAGATAAAACGCCGTCCCTTGCTGGTCAGCCGCGGGAGGCGCAGTGGACTGACGCAGTGACTAGCCCGCCATTTGGGAGGCCTTTTAAAAGTGCCAGATATTACCGGGGGCGAAGCAATGGCGTTTCAAGTTGTCAAATTGGAATTAGTTTTTTTGAAACACGTTTGTGTGATACCGACTCGAAGAAAACTCAAAAAATTATGGGCACCAACGTAGAGTACGGACCTTGGGCTTACAACGTACCTATCCGAAGTCATTTTTATAGCTATCAAACAACTAGCGGTCTGACATCTTCCATCAAAGTTGGCTCGTCAGATCGCAATTGTGCAAGTGAATTTACATTAACGACAAATGGGGAATGGAAATGACAGTCAATATAAATAGTCCTGGTTTTAACGCTGGCACTACAGGCGTGGGGAAAGTTACGCAGGCACTAATTGATGCGATGAATTCCTCTCCCACATTTGTAAAGCTGTTTGACAGCTTGCGCAATTTTGGCAAGAGTATTTTGATTGGGAACAGTTGGGATCAGACTCCAATTAAATCCGAGCTTTTCATTTCCTAAACTAAAAACGAACCGCCAGCCGCTCGTGCAGCTAGCAGTTTCCAGCGACAAAACGCTATATTTTCAAGAGCTGTTCGCGCCCGTATTTATTGGATAAAGGCTATTTTATGGCCATTAATCGCGACCCTTTTTTGGGTTTACAGTTAACTGCGGTGACCTGAGCGTTACTCACCCGGTGACAAAAGGCACACATTCATTTAAAGTAATGTGTGAAGCCATTTAGATGGAGTCCTGATAAAAATGACCTCATCCGGCTTGAGCGCGGGTTGTCGTTTGAACGGGTTGTTATTGCTGTCGATTCGGGAGGATTGCTTGATGTGACTGAACATCCCAATCAGGAGAAGTATCCGAATCAAAGTATTCTGGTGGTTTCAATTGAAAACTATGTGTACTTGGTGCCTTTCGTCGAGGAGGCAAACTACTACTTTCTAAAGACGGTCATTCCCAGTCGAAAAGCAACCCGAGATTACTTGCAAAAAGGTGAGCCCAATGTCTAATCTTGATACCTACGAATTAGAAGTTCTGACTGCTTTTGAAGGCGGGCAGCTCAAGTCTATTGCCACCAAAAGTGAAATAGATGCTTTAAAAGCGGCTGCCAGAGCGACATCCACCAAAGACAAAAGGGTGAACATACGCCTGTCCTCGTTTGACCTGAGCGACATCCAGGTCAAGGCGATGGAAGAAGGCGTGCCCTATCAAACACTGATCGCCAGTGTTTTGCATAAGTATGTCAACGGCCATTTGTCTGAGCGGGTTCGGTCTGAGGAGCGTTGAATTTATTTGGAGTCTAAGTAAATCAGAGCTTTTCATCGCGAGCACTAAAAACGAACCGCCAACCACTCGCGCAGCTAACATTTCCCAGCGACAAAAGCGCTATATTTTTAAGAGCTGCTTGCGCCCGATTTTATTGCTTAAAACAAGCTTCTCATACTCGAAAGAAGCCATTTCAAGCCCTAACCCAACAAAAAAAGCCCCAAACCAATCGGCTAGGGGCTTTTGCCATGCTGGCTTTGACCCGCGCAATTAAGACCCAATCACTCCGCCATCATTTTTGGTAATCACGATGGTCGCTGACCTTGGCCGGGCGGTGGTGGCGCCGCCTGCGCCGTAGCCTTCGTTGGCGGGCCAGTGGCTGACGTATTTTGTTGGGGTGCCAATGTCGGCTTTCAAAATGCTTTCGCCTGGGTGCTGAATGTTGATGAACAGCGTTTTACCGTCAGCCGTTTCGCAGCAGCCGGTGATTTCGCAGTCGACCGGGCCGACCAGAAAGCGGCGCAGGTTGGCGGCTGTGGGCTTGGCGCCCATGCGGGTTTGCACCGTTAGTGTGCTGCCGTCGCCTTTGGTGTAAGTCAGCGTGGGCGTGGTGCCGTCGCCGACTTGGCCGGGCGCGCCAATCAGCATCATGCAGTTGGTTTTGTCGGTGTAGGCGCCGTCGTCAGTTTGAATAAAGCACAGGCCGGTTTTGGGGCTAAACCACAAGCCATCAGGGCTGGAAAAGTCTTGGTCGTCTGTGAGTGACGACAAGTTGATGTTGGCGCCCGCATCTGCCTGCGCGCCAAACAGGTACACGTCCCAAGTAAAGGTGGTGGCTGCGGCGGTGTCTGCCGTTTCGCGCATGCGCAAAATGTGGCCGTTGACGTTGCCTGCCGAGCCTAGCGCGCCGCCTGCAAATGAATCGGAATACGAGCGGGGGTTGGCTGCGTCCAGCCCGGCCTGGCCGCTGGCGGGCTCCACCTTACGGGTGGAATTGTTGGTCAGCGTGTAGTAAATTTCGCCGTTTTTCGGGTTCACCGCGCACCACTCGGGGCGGTCCATTTTGGTGGCGCCTACCGCGTCTGCTGCTAGGCGTGAATTCATGGCCACATCGCCGTTGTCTGCAAAGGCGTAAGCTGCATAGCCGGCCACGGTGGGGTTGGCCATGCTTAGCTCAATCCACTGGCCGGTGCCATCGGCGTTGAACTTGGCGACGTACAGCTTGCCGTCGTCAAGGTATTTGTCGCCGGTGGTGATGCGGTTGGCGGGCGATGCATCTGCCGCAGCCCAGTTGGCGGCGGAGACAAACTTGTAGATGTATTCGCGCCGCGAGTCGTCGCCCATGTACACGGCCAGCGGCTTGCCAACTGCCGGTACGCCGAACACACCGCTTTCGTGCGCAAAGCGGCCCAGCGAAGTGCGTTTGCGAATGGCCACGGCTTTGTCGTACGGGTCAATTTCAACCATGTAGCCGAAGGTGTTCAGCTCGTTGCGGTAGTCGTCCGAGCCATTGGCCGAGGCGCCCAGCTTGCTGTTGTTCCAGCGCGCGTACTTGTCATCGGCGGAGGCACCCGAAGTTTCCCAGCCATGGCGGCTGGCGGCGCCCTGGCGGCGCTTGTAGCGGTTCAGCGAGACGACGCTCTTGTCGCCACGCGCGACGTCATCGGTAAGGCCGCGGGTGAAGTAGCCCTCGAAGTTTTCCTCACCGGTCA
>JANOWB010000129.1:0-1909 GCA_031417695.1 Polaromonas sp. | reverse complement strand
CTTGCGTGACGAGCCGGTGCCCACCACGTCGCCCACGTAAGCGACCAGATAGCCTTTGGCTTTGAGGGAGTCAATGAACTTGATCGGGCCGCGTTTGCCTTCTTCTTCAGGCAAAGATTCGACAGTTTGACCTGGGCGCGGGTTCTTGTGCATAGCCAGCGCGTGCAGCGGAATGTCTGGGCGGCTCCAAGCATCGGGCGCGGGAGACAGGTCGTCGGTATTGATCTCGCCTGCAACTTTGAAGACGGTGAGCATGATGGACTGTGGCACTTCAGGGCGGCTGGTGAACCACTCGGCGTTGGCCCAGCTTTGCATCACCGACTTGGCGTAGGTGTTGCCCTTGTCGGCTTTTTCTTTCACGTCATGGAACTGGTCAAACATGAGCAGCGTATTTTTCAAGCCCGCAGCAGCTTGCGTGGCCACGCTGGCCTCGGCATCGTCAAGCAGCGCAATCATCGGGCTGATGTTATAGCCGCCCAGCATGGTGCCCAGCAGTTGCGCAGCGTGCTCGCGTGAGATCAGCGCACATTTTTCAGTGCCGTGCGCCACTGCGGCCAAATAGCTGGCTTTGACCTTGGCGGCGTTGTCTACCCCGGCGGGCACGCGGTGAGTAATCAGCTCGACTAAAAAAGTCTCTTCACCTTTGGGTGGCGCTTTCAGCAGCTGAATGACATCAGCGGTTTCTGCAGCAGACAACGGCAGTGGCGGAATGCCAAGCACTGCGCGCTCGGCCACATGATTGCGATAGATTTGAAGGAAAGTTGACGACATGTTTTTTTTCTCTCTAGCGGTGGCGGTCAATAAAAAATTGCGGTGAGTGTCAGTTATTTGACGACAGTTGGCGCATCGAGCAGGCCGGGGCGCGGGTTTCTTTTAATGTCATCAGCCACAGTAGCTTGCGACGGGCTCATGCACTCGTCGGCCAGGCGCTTGCCCAGCTTTTGGCTCATCAACATCGATTTATTGCCCAACTGCAGCCAAATAGCGCCCGCTTTGGGGTCTTCAAGCCGAACAGCGCCGGTGCGGCTGTCAACGGGATGCATTCTGAAGCGCGCGCCTTGGGTTTGCACCACAAAAAAGCCCGGCCTGCGGGTGCTGGGCGTAACGGTGACTGACGCGCCAAACTCGCACGGAATGATGCCGACAAAAACACGCTGCGCCATTTCAAGGTCTTGCGCGCTTAGTGTGATGGTGGGGTCGTCATCAATCGGCGTGACTTCTTCGACTGCCTTTAATGCAGAGCGACGCACCGCTGCGGGCGATTTGTCGGCGCTTGCTTTGGCTGTGGCCTTGGGTGCAGCAGACGACGGCGTTGCAGTTTGGGCCAAAAGCAAGCCCGGTGCAGCAACCACCATCGCGGTCGCCAATACGGCAATAGCAAAATTCATGAGCGTTCCTGGTTGACGTGAAAAAAAGTTAAACAAAGGGCGATGAAAACAAGGCTTGCGCCTCAGGCGGCAGCACCTTGCCCGTGCGGTGCGCGCGCTCAAGTACCTGCCAAAAGTAGCGGTAGCTGGCGCGGTCGTGTAATTGACCATTAAAACTGATGGGAGCCCAATTAATACGGGCGCCGGCAGCTATTATTTTAGTAGCAAGATCGATCTCAGCTTCGGTCGGCGCAAAGGCTTCCAGAATCGGCCGGATCTGGTTCGGGTGAATGCTCCACATGCGCGTGTAGCCAAACGAGCGGGCGGCCAGCCGGGCTGACGCTTTGACGGCTTCGAGGTCGTTGAACTCTGTAACCACGCAGTGCGACGGCGTTTTGCCTTGTGCGTGGCAGCTTGACGAAATATCGAGCTTGGCGCGGGTCACCAGCGGGTGGGTGAATTGGCCCTCGCTGCTCATGGCTTCTGCGGGAATAGCGCCACCGTGGCTGGACACAAAGTCCATCAGCCCGAAACTGATTGAC
>JANOWB010000128.1:0-9508 GCA_031417695.1 Polaromonas sp. | reverse complement strand
CAACAACAACAGCAACGCAAGACATTTCTAGCGCGCTCTTTGTCAATCTGTAAAGCTACCCAAAATGCAACCCACCCGAAAACCCAACAACCCTAATTTTTCGTCTGGCCCGTGCGCCAAGCGGCCGGGCTATGACGTCAGCAAACTGCAAATGGACACGCTGGGCCGCTCGCATCGCTCGGCTATTGGCAAAAAGGCGTTGGGCCTGGCTTGTTCTGAAACAGCTCGCATTCTTGGCTTGCCTGCGGGCTACCGCGTGGCGGTGGTGCCGGGGTCTGACACGGGCGCGATTGAAATGGCGATGTGGTCGCTGCTGGGGCCGCGCGGTGTGGATGTGCTGGAATGGGAAACCTTTAGCGCGACTTGGACGAACGATATTTTGGAGCAGCTGAAGTTGCCGAACACGCGCGTGATTAAAGCTGACTATGGCGACTTGCCCGATTTGAAATCAGTCAACTTTGACAACGACGTGGTGTTTGTATGGAACGGCACCACATCAGGCGTGAAGGTACCCAACGGCGACTGGATAGACGACAACCGGGCCGGGCTGACGCTGTGCGACGCAACGTCAGCCATTTTTGCGATGGACATGCCGTGGCGCAAGCTTGATGTGATTACTTATTCATGGCAAAAAGTGTTGGGCGGTGAAGGTGCGCACGGCATGTTGATTTTGAGCCCGCGCGCAGTCGCGCGCCTGGAAAACTACACGCCGCCGTGGCCCATGCCCAAGGTGTTTCGCATGACGGCGAATGGCAAACTTAATGAAGGCTTGTTCAAAGGCGACACGATCAACACGCCGTCGATGTTGTGCGTGGCTGACTACCTTGATGCGCTGCAATGGGCTGACAGCATTGGCGGTTTGCCCGGTCTGATTGCCAAAAGCCAAGCCAACTTAAAAATGATTTCAGATTTTGTTGTTAGCAATGACTGGATTTCTTTTTTGGCAAAAGACCCGGCCACGGTGTCTAACACCAGCGTTTGCATGACGTTAAAGGCCAGTGCTGAACAAGTTAAAAAGATGGTGGCGCTGCTTGATGCTGAAGGCGTGGCCTACGATATTGGCGCGTACAAAGATGCACCTGCCGGGCTGCGCATTTGGTGTGGGGCAACGGTTGAGGCGGCTGACCTGGAAGCGTTGATGCCTTGGCTGGCTTGGGCTTATGGGCAAGTTACGAGCTGAAGTGCTCTACAACTGAACAGCGGCCTCTTGCCCCTTCCCCGCCCGGGGGAAGGTTGGGATGGGGGCAGGCACGATGCATGGTCTATTTCTACACCGGCCCCCACCCCACCCTCCCCCGGACGGGGAGGGAGTAAAAATAATACCTGTGGAGCAATAAATACGGGCGCGAGCAGCTCATTAATTCATAGCAAACTAGCCGCTTGTAACCGCCCGACCTAGGCGTCACAAAGCACTTACATCAGCGTACTGCGATACGCACTGGGCGGCACGCTGTAGCGCTGTTTGAAGCGCCGGCTGAAGTGGGCTACGTCGGTAAAGCCTGCGCGGTAAGCAATGGTGCTGACCGACTCTACCTGCTGTGGCGCGGCCAGCAAGCTGCGCGCAAATTCCAGCCGCATGTCCCAAATGCAGTCAGACAGCGTAGTGCCCTGGGCCTGAAACACCTCTTGCAAACGCCGCAGCGACACGCGCACTTGCGTTGCCAGCGCGCTGGGGCATAACGCGGTGTCGGCCAGCTGCTTAGCAATCAGGTCGCGCGTGCGCCACACCAGTGCGTCTGCTCCGGCGCTGGTGGCAAACACGGAGTCAGCCGTTAAAGCTTGGGCTGGCGACGCTTCTGCATCTGGCACATCAAGCGAGTCCAGCGCCAAGCTGATCAGCTCCACCGCTGCGGCGGCAGTGCGTTCGGCCATGTCTACTTTGGCTGAATCAACCAAGCGCAGCAGTTGCGGCGCTAGCGCCATGATGGCCTGGGCAAACGGGTTGGCGGCACTCATGCGCTGGGCCATGTGGTTTAGGCCGCGCGGCACGCTGCGCTCCAGCGCTTGGCGCGGCAAGTGCAGCACGATTTGGTCAAAATCGTTCGGCAGCGTTAGGGTGTACGGGCGGGTCGTGTCGTAAAAAGCGATGCAGCCCGGCGTCAGCAGCGCTTGCGATTTACCTTGGCTCACGACTGTGGAGCCGCGCAACTGCACGCTGGCCAGCACAAAGGCTTGGTCGTCTTGCGCAGCTCCGGCGGCGGTGCGTTCAACCCGCTGCGGCGATGAAGTAACGCGCGCCACATGCAGGCCGCCCAGCACGCCAGCCTGCAGTCTGCCGTGTACCGGAAAGCGGCTTTCGTGCTGACATTCAAGCCGCACAAAGGTGTTGCACACCGCATCGCGCCAAGCGGCTCCGCGGCGCGTAGTGGGCAGGCTGTCGATAGACAAAACGTTGTGCATGTGGCGATGTGGTGAGCAAAAATCGAAGCTTTTTTTGAATACTAGCACCGAGGGCGCCGCGCTGCAATACGGCTTTTAACGCGCGCCAGCGCGTGCAGACACAACGCGGCGCGCCTGCAGACAAGCCGCCAACGCGCAGCCCGCCTAGCATCAGGCCAGCGCTGAACTTTCAGCGACTTGCGCAATTTATTCAAAACCACCCGATCCAAAATTCAGGAGAAATACATGGTTCACCAAAACTTCAAAGCTGCTGTTATTCAAGCCGCGCCGGTCTTTATGGACTTACAGGCCACGCTTGCCAAAACCATCAAGTTGATCGATGAGGCCGCTAAAAACGGCGCTAAATTAGTGGCCTTTCCAGAAACCTGGTTGCCCGGCTACCCTTGGTGGCTGTGGCTTGGCGCACCGGCTTGGGGCCTGCAATTTGTGCCGCGCTACCACGCTAACTCGATGCGGGTTGACGGGCCTGAGATGGACGCGATTGGCCAGGCTGCTGCGCGCGGCAACATCAATGTGATGATTGGCTTTACCGAGATTGATGGCGGTAGTTTGTTCATGGCGCAAGCGCTGTTTGGTGACGACGGCAAGCTGATTTACGCACGCCGCAAGCTCAAACCCACGCACGTAGAGCGCACGTTGTTCGGCGAGGGTGATGGCTCTGATTTCCGCGTGGCCGACACCAGCGTGGGCCGTGTTGGCGGGCTGTGCTGCTGGGAGCATTTGCAGCCACTGTCGAAGTACGCGATGTATTCGATGCACGAGCAGGTTCACGTAGCGGCCTGGCCGTCGTTTACCGTGTACCGCGGCGGCGCGTACGCGTTGGGCAGCCAGGTGAACATGGCGGCCAGCCAGGTGTATGCAGTAGAAGGCGGCTGCTACGTGCTGGCGGCAGTGGCCATTACCGGCAACGACACGTTTGACATGCTGTGCGATACGCCCGACAAGCGCGCGATGTTGAACCCTGAAACTGGCAAGGCGGGCGGCGGCTATTCGATGATTTTTGGGCCTGATGGCCGCCCCTTGTGCGAGCCATTGGCTGAAGACGTTGAAGGCATTTTGTACGCCGACATCAGCCTGCCAATGATTTCTGTCGCCAAAGCCGCCGCTGACCCGGTTGGCCACTATTCACGCCCCGACGTGACCCGCTTGATGCTGGACACCACGCGCCGCCGCCCGGTCGTTAACTTTGACCAGGGCCTGCGCCAAGCTGCTGAATCCACCGCCGAACAAAACTGAACATCACAATAACCAGGAGTTGACATGGCTCAATTTGGATACACGGCTGAGGCGCGCAAGCTTCAAGACCGCTTTGACACCCGCAACCTGGCCGACGCCGAATTGGCCGTCATCGTGCATGACGAGTTGAGTGAGCCAGACAAAGGCTTTATCAGCGCGGCTGAAATGTTTTGGCTGGCGAGCGTTGACGACAAAGGCTCGCCCACCGTCAGCTACAAGGGCGGCGCGCCGGGCTTTGTCAACATCATCGACGGGCGCACGCTCGTGTTCCCCAACTACGACGGCAACGGCATGTATTTTTCAATGGGCAACATTGCAACGTCGTCCGAGATTGGCATGCTCTTCATGGCGTTTGACAAACCCGCCCGGCTGCGCGTGCAAGGCCGCGGTACGCTGACGGACGACAAAGCCATTGTCAGCCGCTTCCCCGGTGCGCAGTTTGCCGTGAAGGTCGACATCACGGCGCTGATTACCAACTGCCCGCGCTACATCCCCAAAATGCAGCGCATGGAAGGTTCGCGTTATGTGCCTGATTCAGCTACGGGTGCGCAGCCGATTCCGGGCTGGAAGCGCATCGACGCGATTCAACCCGTGCTGCCCAAGCGCGACCAAAACAAAGCCGATACCGTGGGCGGTTTAATCACCATGGACCAATGGGGCGGCATGGTGGCTGAGGGCAATCCGCTGGCTTAAAACAGCATAAATATTGCCTGTAGCCCAATAAATCCGGGCGCGAGCAGCTCCTGTATAAATAGCAGATTAATGCTGCCAAGCTGCCCGCTCTGCCACCACTTCAAACGCCAGGTCTGCCACCACGGCCAGCAGCGCCACCAGCACTGCGCCTTGCAAAACATAGGCAGTGTTAAAGCCGCTCAAGCCAACAATGATGGGTGAGCCCAGCGTTTTTGCGCCCACGGTTGACGCGATAGTAGCCGTGCTGATATTGATGATGACTGAGGTGCGTACCCCCGCCAGCCACACGGGCAACGCCAATGGAATTTCGACGTAACGCAGCGACTGGCCAGCGCTCAAGCCGAGGGCGCTGGCGGCGTTTAGCTGTGCGGGGCTGACTTCGCGCAGACCAGCCATCGTGCCCTGCACCACGGGCAGCAGGCCGTACAAACTCAGCGCAATCAGCGCGGGCGCTTCGCCAAAGCCGACCACGGGTACGGCCAGGGCCAGCACTGCCACCGGCGGAATAGCCTGGCTGATGGCCACCACGCTTTCAACCAGTGGCTTGAACTGCTTGCCCGCTGCCCGTGTAACGCCAAGCCCCACAGCTGTGCCCAGCACCACCGCCACCGCGCTAGACGCGCCTGCCAGCAAGGTGTGTTGCCACAGCAGCCACGCAAACGATTCTTGGGAATACACGGGCCGCTCAAGCTGCGGAAACAGCGCGCTGAACAACGGCGCGGTGTAAGGAAGCACCACAACCAGCGCCACCAACAACACCGCCGCGCCGAACAATTTGTGCGTAGCAGTCAAACCGGCAGCCTCATTCATGCGGTCGGGCTTGTCGCACCGCCACGCTGATGAGCAGCCTGAACGCTGCGTCTGCCGTTACACCCAGTGCAATGATGGGCAGCACACCCAGCAACACCACATCTTGCGCATTACTGAACAGCCCTTCAAACATAACGCTGCCCAGCCCGCCCGCGCCGATCAGCGCTGTTACTGCTGCCAAGCCCACCGCAGCCACAGTAGCTGTGCGCACGCCGCCCAACACCACCGGCAGCGCGAGCGGTACGGCAACATAGCGCAGCACAGCCAGCGGCCTAAGACCCAACGCCCGAGCTGCATTGATTTGCGCGCTAGATACCTGCTGCAGCCCGGCCAGCGTGCCGCGCACCACGGGCAACAATCCGTAAAGGGTGAGCGCAATTACCGCCGGCGCCATACCCACTCCACTGATGCCGGCGGCACCCATGGCGGGCCAGCGGGAAGCCAGCCACGCTAGCGGCGCCATCAACAAGCCAAACAGCGCGATTGACGGAATGGTTTGCACCACGTTTAGCACCGGAAACACAGCGTTGGCTACTTTTTTATGCGTGTGCGCGGCCCAGCCCAGAGTCAAACCAATCGCCAAGGTGAACCCCATCGCCAAGCCAACAATTTGCAAATGCCTGAGCACCACAGCTACAAAATCATCCGCGCGATTGGCGTATTCCTTCATGATGGAGAGCTGGTTGCACAGGCCGCTCGCAAACATGACCCAGACTATTGCTGCGAGGGCCAAGCCAAACACCGCTTTTTGAACCGGCGTTACAACTAGGCGCTGCAAGGCATTGCTAGCGATCAAAGCAGACAACACCACCGCCACCCAAAAAGCCGCGCCCAAAGAAACTCTAACTATTGAAGACTCGCCTGGCGAGTTGAGCGCCGCCTGATTCGCCGCCAGCCACAGCAAGCCGACTGGCAGCGCGATAGACGTTAGCAACACCAATACCAGAAGCGCTCGGCTTTGCCTGACAAACGCAGCAACTAACAAAGCAAAATACGCTAAAGCCAGGTACCAGGTAACCCCGGCTAGCAATGAGAAAAAGTAAACCGGCTCGCCCGACACCAGGCGGTTTGGCGCTATTCGCAAAAAAGGCAAGTTGAACAAGGCCAGCAAAATCAACCCGGCCAGCAGCAGCAAAACCGGATTTGTACGTGCCAGCAATCTCATGCCCGAAGTGTTTTGCAAGCAGCAGTGTCTACTTCAGCAGCCCTTTTGATTTTAAAAAATCAGCCGCTACTTTCTTGGCGTCTTGGCCGTCAAGCTGAATTTTCGCGTTCAACGCCTGCAGGGTTGGTCGGTCAAGCAACTTGAAAACCGGCGCTAACGCATCGGCGATTTTGGGGTTTGCCTTCAACACCTCTTCACGCACGATGGGCGCAGGCGCGTACACCGGCTGCACGCTTTTGGTGTCTTCCAAAATCACCAGCCCGAGCGCCGCCAAAGCGCCGTCGGTACCGTAGGCCATAGCAGCGTTAACGCCGGAAGTTTTTTCATACGCTGCGCGCACCGTTACAGCCGTGTCGCCACCAGCCAGTGTCAACAACTGCTCGGGTTTGAGCTTGAAGTTGTACGCCGTCTGAAACGCAGGCAGCGCATCAGCTCGCTCTACAAATTCTGCTGACGCGGCCAGCTTAAACTGCCCTGTTGCGTCGCCAGTTGTACCCAGCCACCTGGACAAATCATCCAGCGTAGCCAGCTTTTTGGCAGCGGCTACGTCTTTGCGCACGGCAATCGTCCACGTATTGGAGGCAGGCGCCGGTTGCAGCCACACAATTTTATTTTTCGCCAGGTCAAGCGACTTCACGCGCTCGTAACCGGTTTGCAAGTTCTTCCACACCGGGCTTTTTTCTTCGGCAAATATGAACGCGCCGTTGCCGGTGTATTCAGGGTAAATATCAATTTCACCCGCAGTGATCGCGCCGCGCATGACCTTGGTGTTGCCGAGCGACACTTTACTGACGGTTTTAATGCCATTAGCTTCCAGCGCCAGCACCATCATGTTGCCAAGCAGTTTGCCTTCGGTGTCGATTTTGGAGCCGACGCGAACAGGTGCGGTCTGCGCGAAGACACTCGCGGCAAACAATGCTGCAAAGCAGACCGCTGCAAAACGGCGAAAGACGCGGCCAATCGGATGTGCAGAAAAACTGTGTGTCATGGAATTAACCCCATAGCGTGCATATAAGCAGGGTGAAGCATCAAGTCGTCCCAATTATGGGCTTTAGCAGTGGGCAGCAAGTCCAGCCTGCGCAGCTCGCTGGACTCTAACGCTTCCCAGCGGCCTTTGAGCAATGCCTCGGTCATGCCATCGAGCAACTCGTCAACAGCCTTGCCGCCATCAACCGATTGGTTGCACAGCAGCACCATGTCGCAACCTGCGTTAAGTGCAGTGGCTGCCGCCTGGGTGTAGCTCACTTCTTTGCCGTCAATGATGCGCGCACCGGCCATGCTCAAGTCGTCGCTGAAAATCGCACCGCCAAAGCCCAGCTGACCGCGCAAAATATAGGTCAGCCACTGCTCTGAAAAACCTGCCGGGCGACTATCGACTTTTGGGTAAATCACGTGCGCTGGCATAACGCTGGTGAGTGTGGTGTTCAGCCACTCGTAAGGCGCGGCGTCGTCCGTCAAAATGGCTTTGAGGCTGCGTTTATCAACCGGAATTTCATGGTGAGAATCAGCTTTGACAAAACCGTGACCGGGAAAGTGTTTGCCGCAATTCATCATGCCGGCTTGCAACAAGCCGTGCATCATGCTTTTGGCCAGCAGCGTGACAACCCGCGGGTCTCGGCCAAAGGCGCGGTCACCGATGACGGAGCTTTCACCGAAGTCCAAGTCTAAAACCGGCGTGAAGCTGAAGTCAACACCGCAGCTTCGCAGCTCTGCGGCCAGCACGTAACCGCAAGCTGTGGCGGCGTTGGTCGCTGCCAACTGGTCCTTGACCCACAACTCGCCCAGGGCGCGCATTGGCGGCAGGTGGGTAAAACCGTCAGTTTTAAAGCGCTGTACCCGGCCGCCTTCATGGTCGACACAAATCAGCAGGTCTTTGCGAATGCTTTTGATCGCAGCGCACAGGCTGGTGAGTTGGGTGCGGCCACCAGCGTCACCTTCCCAGTTACGGGCAAACAAAATGATGCCGCCCGTCAGTGGGTTTTTCAGGCGGCGACGGTCGTCTTTGGTCAGCGTTAAACCAGCGATGTCGATAATCAAGGGTGCGTGTTGGGTCATATTGGCTTTTTAATTACTATTAATTCAGGAGCTGCTCGCGCCCGTATTTATTGGGCTACAGCCCTATTTTATGCTTGAAAACAAGCTAAATTCAGGTTTTTTGCTCAATAACCACAAAGCTGGCGGCGTAATCGGTTTCGTCTGTCACGCTGACATGGGCGCTGAGCTGGCGCGCTTCAAACCACGCCTTCAGCTCGCCATGTAGCACGATGCACGGTTTGCCGCTGCTTCTTTGGCGATTTCGCAGTTGCGCCAGGTCATGGGCATGCGCATGCCCATGCCGATGGCTTTGCTGAAGGCTTCTTTGGCTGAAAAGCGGGTGGCCAGAAAGCTGACGCCCCGGTCAGGCCATCGGGCGCTGCGCTCTTGCCAGGTTTTCATCTCGCCGTCGCTCAAGATTTTTTTGGCAAATCGTTCGCCATGGCGTTCAACGCTGGCGCGAATACGGCGAACATCGCAAATATCGGTGCCTATTCCAAAGATCATTTACCTGCGAACGCCTCGTCTATGCAGCGCAAATAATCTCTGACCGTTGGCGCGTAACCCAACTCCAGCGCATCAGCCACCAGCGCGTGGCCAATCGACACCTCGAGCACACCGGGCACGGCTTTTAAAAATTCAGTGAGGTTGTCACGGTTCAAATCATGGCCTGCGTTTACTCCTAAATCAATAGCTGCTGCCGCCTGCGCTGATTGGGTAAAACGGCTTAACGCTTCTGATTTCTGTGACGAATTGAACGCGCTGGCATAACTTTCGGTATAGAACTCAACCCGGTCTGCACCGACGGCTTTGGCTGCGGCCATCGCTTCAGGAACCGGGTCCATGAACAAACTGACACGAACGCCTCGGTCGTGGGCCTGTTTGATCAATGGCTGCAAGCGTTCCGCGTCTTGCGGAAAAGTCCAGCCGTGGTCGCTGGTGAACTGGTCTTCACTGTCGGGCACAAAGGTGCACTGGTGAATGGGCAGGCCGCGCGCTGATAAGTCATGCACAAACCCCATCAGGTTTTGAAACGGGTTGCCCTCGATGTTGAACTCCCGGTCGGGCCAGTCTTTCATCATGGCGGCGATCTCGAACACATCGGCGCTGCGGATGTGCCGCTCGTCAGGGCGCGGGTGAACCGTGATGCCGTTGGCTCCTGCCTGCAGG
>JANOWB010000127.1:0-6109 GCA_031417695.1 Polaromonas sp. | reverse complement strand
GTCTGGCTGCGCGTTTTGCTGCGTGTCCCCCGCGATTCGCGCTCCTCCTTGACCTCCGCAATACGCACAGCCAGCCCTCTACTTTAACGACTGTTTCTCACTCCAAATTTCACAAAAGCACAACCTCCTTTCTAGCAGCGGGCATGGCGTGTCTGCCGCAGCGAAGTCAAGGAGGAGCCCCAAAGGGGCGGGGGACATGAGCGTAGGTAGATACGCCGTGGCCGTTGCGGGTTAAGAAGAGCCCTCAAGGTCATGAGTCGGCACTCAATGACTGGGATTTTTTTAGCTGTCAATTTTTTACTGATTAACTTTTATGTCTTCTCCAAGCTGGTTTTCTATCTGTTTCTACTTTTTGTTGGTTGGGCTACCCTGTTCGGTGCTTTCGTTCATAGTCACGAACGCATCAAGTGCTCCCCTACCTTTGACCAACACAGCATTCTTACTAGTATTTTTTTTCGGCTTACTCATCGGACTGCTGCCAGCCTACTTTGCAGCAATGGCATTTTGGGTTGTCTCAAGGATTTATTTAAAAGTATGTGGGAAAACGGTGCTCCAACCGCTTGAAGGATTCTTTTTTGGATTGCTGCCTGGATTTGTTGCGGTATTCAGCTTCGGTTTGCTTTTTGGAGATGGCATAGCGCTCCCAAAATCTGCATCCGTAAGTTATTTTTTTGGTGCCTGCGCAGTTTTGAGTGGTTTGTGTGGCGCACTAGCCAGCACAGCTTCTGAGCTTAAGAAAACTTGAAAATTAGAGGAAAATTTATGTTCACAAAAATCCTGATTGCCAACCGAGGCGAAATCGCTTGCCGAGTCATACTTACCGCCCGCAAAATGGGCATCAAAACCGTCGCGGTTTACTCGGATGCAGACAAAGACGCACGCCATGTTGAGCTGGCTGATGAGGCCGTCAACATTGGCCCAGCCCCCAGCCGCGACAGTTATTTGCAAGCAGAAAAAATCATTGCAGCCTGCAAAAAAACTGGCGCGCAAGCGGTGCATCCGGGCTACGGCTTTCTCAGTGAAAACGCGGGCTTTGCCAAACGGGTTGAAGAAGAGGGCATCACCTTCATCGGCCCCAAGCACTATTCCATCGCCGCGATGGGCGACAAGATTGAATCTAAAAAACTGGCGGGCGCGGCGGGTGTCAATTGCATTCCTGGTGTCAACGACGCGATTGAAACGGCTGAAAAAGCCGTTGAGATTGCCAAGGGCATTGGCTACCCGGTGATGATCAAAGCCAGTGCGGGCGGCGGCGGCAAGGGCTTGCGGGTTGCCTTTAACGACAAGGAAGCGTTTGAAGGTTTTACCTCTTGCCGCAATGAAGCAAAAAACAGTTTTGGTGATGACCGCGTGTTCATTGAAAAATTTGTTGAAGAGCCGCGCCATATTGAAATTCAATTGATGGGTGACAGCCACGGCAATGTTATTTATCTGAATGAGCGTGAATGCTCCATCCAGCGCCGCCACCAGAAGGTGATTGAAGAAGCGCCTTCGCCGTTCATCACTGACGCTACCCGCAAAGCGATGGGTGAACAAGCCGTGCTGCTGGCCAAAGCCGTGAAGTACGAAAGCGCAGGCACGGTTGAATTTGTGGTGGGCAAAGACCAGAGCTTTTACTTTCTGGAAATGAACACGCGCCTGCAAGTGGAGCACCCGGTTACGGAATGCATTACCGGGCTTGATTTGGTGGAGCTGATGATTCGCGTGGCCGCTGGTGAAAAGCTGCCGCTTGAACAAAAAGATGTGCAGCGCAACGGTTGGGCGATGGAATGCCGCATCAATGCTGAAGATCCGTTTCGCAGCTTCTTGCCTTCTACAGGCCGGTTGGTGCGCTTTCAGCCGCCAAAAGCAACGATGTTTGCGGCAGACACAGCACAACTTTACGGTGTTCGGGTTGATACAGGCGTTGAGGACGGCGGCGAGATCCCGATGTTTTACGACTCGATGATTGCCAAGCTCATCGTGCACGGCAAAGACCGGCTGGATGCGATTGCGAAAATGCGTGAGGCGCTAAATGGTTTTGTGATTCGCGGCATCTCCACCAACATTCCGTTTCAGGCGGCTCTACTGGCCCATCCTAAGTTTGTGGCGGGTCACTTCAACACCGGGTTTATTGCTGAAAATTACGGCAAAGGCTTTTCAGCTGAAGACGTGCCGCACGCTGACCCTGACTTTTTGATAGCGCTGGCGGCGTATGTGAACCGCCGCTTGTTAGGCCGAGCGGCAGGCATCAGCGGGCAGATGCCTGGTCACAGCGTGACGGTGGCTGAAGAGTTTGTGGTCATTGCGTTGGGCGTGGAAGGCAAAAACACCCAAAAGAGCGTTTCAGTGACTGATTTTCAAGAGAAATCAGGCTCTAGCCGAATAGATACGGGCGCCAGCAGCTACGAAATATGTAGCAACTGGCACCTGGGTTGCGCACGTATTCGCGGAACGTCTAACGGTAAATCATTCACCGCGCAGGTTGAACGCGGCGTGGGCACCGGTTCCAAAGTTAATCCGCTGGCCATTCGTATCGCCCACAACGGCACGCGGCTTGACGCACTGGTGCTTAGCCCCCGCGCCGCTGCCCTGTATGCGCTAATGCCGCACAAAGCGCCGCCCGACATGAGCCGCTACGTGCTGTCCCCCATGCCAGGCTTGCTGGTCGACGTAGCAGTGCAAGTCGGCCAGAAAGTGCAAGCCGGCGAACGCGTGGCCGTGATTGAAGCGATGAAGATGGAGAACGTGTTGTTTGCGCTGGCCGACGGCGTGGTCGGCAAGGTGCTGGCCGCCAAGGGCGAAACGCTGGTGGTGGACCAGCCGATTGTTGAGTTTGCTTAAATTCAAATCAGGAATGAACCATGAACACTCAAGATTTTGAAGCGCTGCTAAAAGCCGAAAACTTCGACGCTGGCGTAACCATCTGCAAACCCGTCGGCTACGCCTTGGACGAGCACGCGCACCCCTTTGAGGCATGGGCATTGATCACGCATGGCGACATCACGCTGCGCGTCAACGGCGCGTCAACCACCTATGCTGCAGGCGACGTTTTCAGGCTGCCAGCAGGCACACCGCACCATGAAAGCGCCATTGCACATGGCGTGACTTATCTGGTGGGGCGCAAGCACCCGGCGGCGGCATGACGCGCCCGTTCAAAGTCCTCGGCATCCAGCAAATCGCCATCGGCGCGCCAGACAAGGCGCGGCTCAGAACTTTATGGGTTGACATGCTCGGCCTGGAAGTCACCGGCAACTACGTCAGCGAACGTGAAAACGTGGACGAAGACATTTGCGCTATCGGCAGCGGGCCGTTCAAGGTCGAGGTTGATTTGATGCAGCCGCTAGACATAGATAAAAAGCCAGCTGTGCACACCACGCCGCTGAACCACGTGGGTTTGTGGATAGACGACTTGCCCCAAGCCGTTGAATGGCTGACCGCACAAGGCGTGCGGTTTGCGCCTGGCGGCATTCGCAAAGGCGCGGCGGGCTTCGACATCTGCTTCATGCACCCCAAAGCGAATGACGAGTTTCCGATTGCCGGGGAGGGTGTGCTGATTGAGCTGGTGCAAGCACCAAAAGAAGTGATCGCTGCGTTTGCAGCCCTTGCCGCTAGCTAGTCGGGTGTAGCTTGCACGCGGCGGGCGCCGTCAAAGCGGCTGGCCCAGTAGTCGATTTTCATGCTTTCAACCCGCACTTCAGCGCCGGGTTTGGGCGAATGAATGAACCGGCCTTCGCCCACGTAAATGCCTACATGGCTGAAGGTGCGCCGCAGCGTGTTGAAAAACACCAAATCGCCGGGTTTAAGGTCAGCTTTGTCAATGCTTTGCGTGGCGGCGGCTTGCTGGTCGGCCCGGCGCGGCAACACCAGGCCAATGGTTTGCTCGTACATCGCCCGCACAAAGCCGCTGCAGTCAAAACCGGTTTCAGCCGTGTTGCCGCCGCGTTTGTAGGGCACGCCCAAAAACCCCATGGCGTTGACTACCAGATCAGACGCCTTGCTGCCAACAGTTTGGCGCACCTGTTCAAGCTGGCCGAGCAGGCCTTTTTCAGCCAGCAGCTTTTCCATCTCGTCGCTTGCCGCAGCCGGAGCGGCCTGGGCGCTTGCAACTTGCAGGCTGGCCAGCAGGGCGACAATCAAGAGGGGTTTAAACGGCATGACCCGCAGGATACTAGAAGTAAGTGCTGCAAGTCAACCTAAAGTTGTTTCTTGGTAATGAACGTAAACCCTTGATTTGTAACGGAATAACCCGTTTTTCGGCCCGGCGACCGCAAGCGTTTAACGTCTGCCTGTGGGATAGTGGTGCTGTTACAAGCGGTTTGCGCAAAGGGTTAAAAATGCTAAATTTATCGCTCTTTTCAGTGCCAAAAAAGTCTGTAGCCCAATATATACGGGCGCGAGCAGCTACTGTATTTATAGCGTTTGCTGGGGCAGTGGCCTGCTGTGCGCCCGCCGCTGCGCAAGGCGTTAAGCCTGAAACCGTGGCCAGCGGCTTGCAACACCCGTGGGCGGTGGCTTTTTTGCCAGACGGGCGGTTTTTAGTGACCGAAAGGCCCGGCCGAATGCGAATTATTGAGCGGGACGGCAAACTAAATATTCCCATCGACGGCCTGCCCGAAGTGGCTGCAGCCGGGCAGGGCGGCCTGCTCGACGTGATTTTGGACGCTGACTTTGCCGCCAACCGCACGCTGTACTTTTGCTTTTCAGAACCCGCTGCGGTAGGCAACGGCAACAGCACGGCGTTGGCCAAAGCCACGTTAAGCGCTGATGGTGCTCGGCTTGACGATGTGAAAGTCATCTTCAGCCAAAAACCCAAGTTTTCAAGCTCACTGCATTTTGGTTGCCGCATTGTTGAAAGCCGCTTGCCCGGCGTGGGCGGCAAACCCGATGGCAAGCTGTTTTTAACGCTGGGCGAGCGATTTTCACGCGCTGAAGACGCGCAAAACCTGGGCAACCACCACGGCAAAATCATTCGCATCAACAAAGACGGCTCGGTACCGCCAGACAATCCCTTTGTCGGCAAAGCCGGGGCGCTGCCTGAAATTTGGAGCTACGGCCACCGCAACCCGCAAGGCGCAACGCTTGCACCAGACGGCACGCTTTGGATGCACGAGCACGGCCCGCAAGGCGGCGACGAAATCAACCTGCCCAAGCCCGGCATTAACTACGGCTGGCCAGTCATCACCTATGGCGAGCAATATGGCGGCGGCAAAATTGGCGACGGCATCACTGCCAAAGAAGGCATGGCCCAGCCGCTGTACCACTGGACACCGTCCATTGCGCCATCGGGCATGGCGTTTGTGACCAGCGAGCGCTATGGCAAAGCTTGGCAGGGCAACTTAATGGCGGGCTCGCTGAAGTTTGGTTACCTTGATCGCATCGAGCTGGCGGCACCTTTTGCCGGCAAAGTGGTGCGGGAAAGCAAGCTGCTTGAAGCCGCTAACGAGCGCATTCGCGATGTGCGCCAAGGCCCAGACGGCTTGCTGTATGTGCTGACCGACGCGGCGGCGGGCAAATTGATTCGGCTGCTGCCCGTGTTGCCCTAGGCCGCTTGAAGGCCATAAACAGGCAAAAAAGACTCTAAAACACAGAAAAAAAGCCCTTTAGCCCAATAAATACGGGCGCGAGCAGCTCCTTATTTAATAGTGTTCAATAGTATTTAATAGAAGCGGAAAGCTAATATTCCAGCCGTTCAGGCTTGATTTCTTGCAATATGGTGGTCGCAATTTCTTCAATCGACTTGGTGGTGGTCGACAGCCACCTGATGCCTTCGCGCCGCATCATGGCTTCAGCTTCATGAATTTCATGGCGGCAGTTGGCCAAGCTGGAATACACCGAATCTGGCCGGCGCTCGTTTCTGATTTGCGCCAGGCGCTCGGGCGCAATCGTCAAACCGAAAATCTTTTTGCGGTGCTCGGCAAGCGCGGGGGGCAGCTGGCGGCGGTCAAAGTCCTCGGGGATTAACGGGTAGTTGGATGCCTTCAGGCCGTGCTGCATGGCCAAATACAGTGACGTTGGCGTTTTGCCGCTACGGCTCACGCCGACCAGAATCACGTCGGAGCCCGCCAGGTCCTTGTTGCTCTGGCCATCGTCATGGATCAATGAAAAGTTGATCGCCTCCATGCGCTCG
>JANOWB010000126.1:0-4648 GCA_031417695.1 Polaromonas sp. | reverse complement strand
GGCAGGTTGCCAAAGGCGGCGCCAATCAGGTGTTGGAGCTCGACCAAGAAATGCACCACGTACACCGCCTGCGCGGCGATCAGGCCTATGTACAGCGGCAGTTGCAGCCAGCGGCTGGCAAAAATAAAGTTCGGCAGTGGGCGAAGCGGTGGGTGTTTTTTGGTTTCAGATTCGTTCATGGTGCGCAAGTTTAAAGATCAGGTTTTGTAAGATTCAAGCCAGTCAGTGGTACGTAAGAGCTTTGCGTGACAGTAACATGTATTGCGTGACAAGTTAGCGATAACCCCAGAACCTGACGGAGACAAAAAATGACCAACGCCTCAACAAATATCGAATCCATGCTGGTTGAAGACCGCATCTTTCCGCCCGCAGCGGCCACCGTGAAAGCTGCCAGGATTTCTGGCATGGACGCCTACAACGCTCTCTGCGCTGAAGCTGACAAGGATTTTGAGGGCTTTTGGGCGCGCTTGGCGCGTGAAAACCTCAGCTGGAAAAAGCCGTTTACCGAGGTGTTAAACGAGTCAAAAGCGCCGTTTTACACCTGGTTTGCCGATGGCGAACTAAACGCATCTTTCAACTGCCTAGACCGCCATTTGGGCACACCCACCGAGCACAAAAAAGCCATCATTTTTGAAGGCGATGACGGCACGGTGGTCAACGTTACCTACAAAGAACTTCACGCCAAGGTCAGCCAGTTTGCCAGTGCGCTCAAAGCCATGGGCATCAAAAAAGGTGACCGTGTCGTCATCTACATGCCCATGACCGTTGAAGGCGTGGTCGCCATGCAAGCCTGCGCACGCATTGGCGCTACGCACTCGGTGGTGTTTGGCGGTTTTTCAGCCAAGAGCTTGCAAGAACGAATCATGGACGCAGGCGCGGTAGCCGTCATCACCGCCAACTACCAGTTGCGCGGCGGCAAAGAACTGCCACTCAAAGCCATCGTGGACGAAGGCCTGGCCATGGGTGGCTGCGAGTCGATCAAAAACGTCATCGTGTACCAGCGCACCGCTACCGCCTGCAACATGGTGGCTGGGCGCGACAGCCTGATGCATGAAGTCACTGCCAAAGCTGCGCCTGTATGCGAGCCTGAATTTGTAGGCGCTGAACACCCGTTGTTTGTGCTGTACACATCAGGCTCAACTGGCAAACCCAAGGGCGTGCAGCACAGTACGGGCGGCTACTTGCTGTGGGCTAAATTGACGATGGATTGGACGTTTGATTTGCAACCGTCAGATGTGTTCTGGTGCACCGCTGACATCGGCTGGATCACCGGGCATACCTACGTGGCCTACGGCCCGTTGGCGGCAGGCGCTACGCAAGTGATTTTTGAAGGCATACCGACCTTTCCGAATGCAGGGCGCTTTTGGCAAATGATTGAGCGCCACAAAGTATCGATTTTTTATACCGCACCGACTGCCATCCGCTCACTCATCAAAGCGGCCGAGGCTGATGAAAAAGTACACCCCGACCGGTCTGACTTGAGCAGTCTGCGCATCCTCGGGTCGGTCGGCGAGCCGATCAACCCCGAAGCCTGGATGTGGTACTACAAAAACGTCGGTGGCGAGCGTTGCCCGGTGTTAGATACCTTCTGGCAAACCGAAACCGGCGGCCACATGATTACGCCGCTGCCCGGCGCCACACCGCTGGTGCCCGGTAGCTGCACGCTGCCGTTGCCTGGCATCATGGCGGCGATTGTTGACGAAACAGGCAACGAGCTGCCGAACGGCGCAGGCGGCATGCTGGTCGTAACGCGGCCATGGCCGTCAATGATTCGCACCATTTGGGGCGACCCTGAGCGGTTTAAAAAGGCGTACTTTCCACCTGAAATGGGCGGCACAACGTACCTCGCCGGCGACGGCGCAGTGCGTAACAAAGACAACGGCTACTTCCGCATCACTGGCCGTATTGACGACGTGTTGAACGTATCTGGCCACCGCATGGGCACGATGGAAATTGAGTCTGCCTTGGTAGCGCACAGCACACTGGTGGCCGAAGCCGCTGTGGTGGGCCGGCCTGACGACTTGACCGGCGAGGCGATTGTGGCGTTTGTGGTGCTCAAGCGCTCACGCCCTACAGGCGACGAAGCCAAAGCCATTGCCAAAGAGCTGCGCGACTGGGTCGGCAAGCAAATCGGCCCGATTGCCAAGCCAAAAGACATCCGCTTTGGCGATAACTTGCCCAAAACCCGCAGCGGCAAAATCATGCGCCGCTTGCTGCGCGGCATTGCCAAGGGAGAGGCGATTACGCAAGATACGTCTACGTTGGAAAACCCCGCGATTCTTGATCAGCTGTCTGAAAAACAGTAATCCGTTTCGCTATTAATTCGGGATCTGAGCGCGCCCGTATTTATTGGGCTACAGGCCTAAAAGGCAATAAAAAAGCCCGCCTAAGCGGGCTTTTTAACGTCAGGCTGCTTAGCCTTGAGGACGTCTACTTTTGCGTCATGATCCAGGTGGCGAGCTTGGTCGCTTCATCGGCACTAACCTGTGCATTCGCAGGCATAGGCACAGGCCCCCACACGCCGCCACCGCCTTTAACAATTTTGCCGGCCAGCTTGGCAACGGCATCGGCTTGGCCAGCGTACTTGGCGGCTACGTCTTTGTATGAAGGGCCCACGACTTTTTTCTCAACAGCGTGGCAAGCCATGCAGTTTTTGGCAGTAGCCAAAGCGGCATCGGCCAAAACCGGTGCGGACATGCTCATGCCGATGCTGAGTGCGCTGATGGCTAACAATACATGTTTCATAATTTTGCCTCGTGAAGAAATGGCGTTAGTGCTTTAATAGCTTATCTGGTTGACCAGCCTATAACGTTATTGTAATGATGCTGGTTGACCTGCGCAGATGCGGCCAGCAGTTACAAATTTGAACGCCAGGAGCAATTTATGGGATTTTTACTCATCGGCATCGCCACCGCCCTCATGAAATACCTTGAGTTTGGGCCCGTAGCCGCTTGGCCTTGGTACGTGGTGCTGGCACCTTTTGGCTTGGCGGTGGTGTGGTGGTGGTGGGCCGACGCATCGGGCTACACCAAGCGGGTTGAAATTGAAAAGATGGAAACCCGCAAAAAGGAACGCATTGAAAAGCAACGCGAGGCCATGGGCATGTTGTCGTCAAAGCGCAACGTCAAAAAGTAAACTCGCCCCAGTTAGCCTGCGTTCATCTCCCCAGCCAATTTAATAGTCGTCCAGCACAGCGCCTTTGCTAGCGCTTGACGCATTAAAAGCAAACTTGGCCTGCACACCGCGTATGTAGCGCGGCTTGGGTGCTACCCAGCCCACTTTGCGGTTGGCCAGTTCTTCATCGGTGATGTTCAATTGCAAAAGTAATTGCTTGGCATCAATGGTGATGGAATCGCCTTCTTGAATAAACGCAATATTGCCGCCCGCAGCCGCTTCAGGCGCCACGTGGCCGACCACCATGCCCCAAGTGCCGCCTGAAAAGCGGCCGTCAGTAATCAAGCCCACGGTTTCGCCCAAACCCGCACCAATCAGCGCGCCGGTGGGGGCCAGCATTTCAGGCATGCCCGGCCCACCTTTGGGGCCCAGGTAGCGCAGCACCATCACGTCACCCGCCACAATTTTGCCTGCCAAAATGGCGGCCAGACCTGATTGCTCGTCGTCAAACACACGGGCCGGGCCGGTCATGACCGGGTTCTTCAGGCCGGTGATTTTGGCGACGCAGCCTTCGGGCGACAGATTGCCCTTCAAAATCGCCAAGTGCCCTTGCTTGTACATCGGCTTGTCGATGGGGCGAATCACGTCCTGGTCAGCGCGCGGCGCATCGGGAATGTCTTTAAGCACTTCAGCAATGGTTTGCCCGCTAATGGTCAGGCAGTCGCCGTGCAGCAAACCGGCTACCAGCAGCGTCTTCATGACCTGCGGAATGCCGCCTGCCTTGTGCAAGTCAACCGCCAGGTATTTACCTGATGGCTTCAAGTCGCACAGCACCGGAGTTTTAACGCGAATGCGCTCAAAGTCATCAATCGACCATTCCACACCCGCCGTGTGCGCAATTGCCAAAAAGTGCAGCACGGCGTTGGTTGAGCCACCCGTGGCCATGATGACAGCCACGGCGTTTTCAATCGCTTTTTTCGTCACGATGTCGCGCGGTTTGATGTCTTTTTTCACCGCTTCAATCAGCACCCGGGCTGATTCAGCCGCCGAGTTCATTTTTTCGTCATGCGGGTTCGCCATCGTGCTGGAATAGGGCAGTGAAATACCCAGCGCTTCAAACGAGCTGGACATGGTGTTGGCCGTGTACATGCCGCCGCAGCTGCCGGTGCCGGGTATGGCGCGGCGCTCAATTTGCAGCAGGTCTTCGTCGCTCATGCGGCCAGCGGCGTTTTCGCCCACGGCTTCAAACACGCTGACGATGTTCAGATCTTTTCCCTTGTAGTGGCCCGGCAAAATAGTGCCGCCATACACGTAGATGGCCGGCACATTGGCACGCAACATACCCATCAAGCCGCCGGGCATGTTTTTATCGCAACCGCCCACCACCAGCACGCCGTCCATCCACTGGCCTTGTACGCAGGTTTCAATGCAATCGCTGATGACTTCGCGGCTGACGAGCGAATACTTCATGCCCTCAGTGCCCATCGCCATGCCGTCAGAAATCGTCGGCGTGCCAAACACCTGCGCGTTGCCG
>JANOWB010000125.1:0-4625 GCA_031417695.1 Polaromonas sp. | reverse complement strand
GTCAACCACGGCAGCAGGGAATGGTTTTGAAACACCACCGAGCGCTCAGGCCCGGGCCCTGAGATTTCGCGGTTGGCGCAAATCAGGCTGCCTTCAGTGGGTTTCGTCAAACCGGCAATCAAATTAAGCAGCGTCGACTTGCCGCAGCCCGAGTGGCCAATCAGCGTTACAAACTCGCCTTTCGCCACGGTCAGATTGACGTCTTTCAGTGCGCAAAACGGGCCTTTTTTGGTTTTGAAGGTTTGTTCAACGTTTTGAATTTCGATGTACTTGGTTGTCAATGAACTCATGATTTCACTTCCTCAAAAGTAAACGCTGTTGCCAATTTGATGAGCGCAAATTCCAGCAGCAAACCCACCATGCCAATCACAAAAATCGCGATGATGATGTTCTTGACGTTCAGGTTGTTCCACTCGTCCCACACCCAAAAACCAATGCCTACGCCGCCGGTCAGCATTTCAGCGGCCACGATCACCAGCCACGCAGTGCCAACCGCTAGGCGGACGCCGGTCAGCATGTAGGGCAACACGGCGGGGAACAAAATTTTGGTAAACACTTTCCATTCGCTCAGGTTCAGCACGCGCGCCACGTTTAAGTAGTCTTGCGGTACGCGCTGCACGCCCACGGCGGTGTTGATGATCATGGGCCAAATGGAGCAGATAAAAATTGTCCAGATCGCCGCTGGATTGGCACCTTTAAACACCAGCAAACCAATCGGCAGCCAGGCCAGTGGCGACACCGGGCGCAGCAAGCTGATCAATGGGTTAAACATGCTGCTTAAAAACTTGAAGCGCCCAATCATGAAGCCGACCGGAATGCCTACGATGGCCGCCAGGCCAAAGCCCAGCGCCACACGCTTGAGCGACGACAAAATATTCCAGCCAATACCCTGGTCGTTCGGCCCCTTGCTGTAAAACGGGTCGCTGAAGATCGTGACCGCTTGGGCAAAGGTTGCGCTGGGTGACGGTATGCTGCCCTTGCTTGTGATGGACACCGCCATCCACAACAGTACCAGCAGCCCAAAACCGAGCACGGGGGGCATGATGCCTTGCCACAAGAAGGACAAATCGCGCGGCTGCTTGAAGTTTTGCTCCCTCGCCCCTTGCGGGGAGAGGGTTGCGGTGAGGGCAGTGCTTGCGGCGGGATAGGGGGTGGTGCGGATTACCTCACCCCCGCCCTCTCCCGCGCGCGGGAGAGGGAGTAAGACCTCTGAATGAAAAACAGCAGCAACCATGGCGTGCTCCTTGGGTGTGGGTGAAATCAAGCTTTGACTTTGAAACTGTCTGCGTACTTCGCTGGGTCTTTGCCGTCCCAGACCACGCCGTCCATCAATTTGCTGCTGCGCATCATGTCTTTGGGCACGCTGACTTTGGCAGCCGTGGCGGCCTGCTTGTAGATGTCGATCTGGCTGACTTGTTTGGCCACGGCGAGGTAGTCTGGGTGGTCTTTCAAAATGCCCCAGCGCTTGTGCTGCGTCAAAAACCACATGCCGTCAGACAGATAGGGGAAGTTCACAAAACCGTCGCCTGAGAACTTCATGAAGTTCGGGTCGTCCCAAGTCTTGCCCAAGCCGTTTTGGTAGCGGCCCAAAATGCGCTGATTAATGGCGTCAACGCTGGTGTTGACATAGCTCTTGTCCGCTATGGTTTCGGCCATTTTGTTTTTGTTGCCCAAGCTGGCGTCAATCCATTTTCCAGCTTCAAGAATGGCGGCAGTAACAGCGCGGCAGGTGTTCGGGTTCTTTTTAGCGAACTCGCCTGTGGTGGCCAGCACTTTTTCGGGGTGGTCTTTCCAGATGTCTTGGGTGGTTTGTGCTGTCACGCCAATGCCGTCAATGATGGCGCGGTGGTTCCAAGGCTCGCCCACGCAGTAGCCGTCCATGTTGCCCACGCGCATGTTGGCCACCATTTGCGGCGGCGGCACGGTGATCACTTTGGCATCTTTCATCGGGTTGATGCCGTTTGCCGCCAGCCAGTAGTACAGCCACATGGCGTGCGTGCCGGTGGGGAAGGTTTGCGCAAAGGTGTATTCGCGTTTATCGGTTGCCATCAGTTTGGCGAGTGACGGGCCGTCTATCGCACCCTTGTCAGCGAGCTTTTTACTCAGCGTAATGGCTTGGCCGTTCTGGTTCAGCGTCATCAATACAGCCATGTCTTTTTTCGCGCCGCCTGCACCCAAGTGCACGCCGTAGGCTTGGCCCAGCAGCATGTGCGTGAGGTCGTTTTCACCCGTCATGACCTTGTCGCGAATGCTGGCCCAGCTGGCTTCTTTGCTCGGCACGATCGTCACGCCGTATTTTTTATCAATGCCCAATACCGATGCCATCACGATGCTCGCGCAATCTGTCAGCGGGATGAAGCCAATCTTGACTTCTTTCTTCTCAGGCGCGTCTGAGCCTTGGGCGTATGCCACGGCGCGCAGAGCTGGGCTGATGCCGACTGCGCCGACGGCGGCTGCTTGCAGCACGGCGCGGCGGCCTAACATCCGGGTGGTGACGGGGTTGAGCAATTCAGTCATTTCAGCACTCCTGGGCAATTTGGAAAATTGAAAACGCAAAACAAAAAAGGCGGTCAACCAGCACATTCACGGCAGGTGTGAATGCGAAAGTCGAACGCCTTTGTTCGGAAGGATGAGCGATTCGTCGTTGAAGCGCTTTACCGATTAACCACCGGTTTGCAAGAGCTGTGCCAACGTTGGTCAAAAGTGGCCGGAAACTTCGAAACCGCCTGTTTTCAACGGCCATATACGGCTTTTAGTCAATAAATACGGGCGTAAACAGCTATAAAAAATATAGCGAAACTGGTTGTCGGCAATGTTTAACTTGACTCGCACTGTATTTGTGCGCTGCACCAACACTGATTTTTACTAGCCCAGCAAGTCTGCCGCGTCCAGCATGCGCTGAGCGACTTCGCCGAGCCTAAGGCCTTTGTCCATCGCGGCTTTTCGCAGCTTTTCGAATGCTGCCTGCTCGGTCAAGCCCTGGCGCTGCATCAACAGGCCTTTGGCGCGATCAATCACCTTGCGGTCGTGCAGCTCGGTTTTGGCGTGCGCTAGCTCTTGGCGCAAGCCTTGTTCGTGTTCAAACCGCGCCATTGCCACGTCCAAGATCGGGCGAATGCGGTCAGGAGACAACCCCGCCACTATGTAAGCCGACACCCCCGCGGCCACCGCGTCTTTGACATGGCTTGTGTCGTTGTCATTGGTAAAAAGCACAATGGGGCGGCGTGCATCGCGGGTTGCCATGACCACATGTTCCAGCGCGTCGCGAGCATCGCTTTCAGCGTCGACAATTACCATGTCGGGCTGAAGCTGGGCAATGCGTTGTTCTAAAAAGCTGTCTGCGGGCAGCACGGCAATCAGGTTGTAGTTGTTCTCCAGCAGACCGATGCGCAGCTGGCGTGAGCGCTCGGCCAGCTTGCGGGTGCGCTCGTCGTCGGCTGCTGAATCGGCCAGATCTGGGGCAATAACAACCAAACGTAGAGACTGTGACGGGGTCATGGGCTGTTTGTGCAAGATTTGCGCCTGAATTTTTCAAGCCATCGGATTACAAGCGCCCTGCGCCAATGCCTGCTCGCCCCTTTCCGCCGCGCAAGCAATATCAGGCATGCCTAATGCCGACCACACGCAGCAAAAGCGAACACTTCAAGACCAGGCCAGACGCCTTTTTTTGAGGCGATCTATCGCTATTGTCCCCGCTGTGGCGCTGTCAAGCACGGTGCAAACCCAGCAACCGCAAGGCGTCGCGGCTGTTGCCGCAGGCGCCTCTGCCAGTGCTGCTTACGCGCCAGTGTTCTTTCAGCCAAATGAGTGGGCCTTCATTGCTGCGGCGGTCGCCCGATTGATCCCCAGCGATGCACTGGGGCCGGGCGCAATTGAAGCAGGCGTATCCGAATTCATTGACCGGCAGATGGATGCAGTGTTTGGCTACGCTGCCATTTGGTACATGCAGGGGCCATTTGTTGCGGCCATACCGGAGTTTGGCTACCAGGCCGCTTTGGCCCCGCGCGATGTGTACCGCGCCGGTATTGCTGCCATGAATAGCCATTGCAAAACCACCTTCAATGGCAAAACCTTTGCCGAGCTGGACGCCGCCAGTCAAGACGCCACCTTGAAATTGGCAGAGGCGGGCACGTTGGAATTCGAAGGCACGTCGAGCAAAACTTTTTTTACCTTTTTACTGCAAAACACCAAAGAAGGCTATTTGAGCGACCCGATTCACGGAGGCAATAAAGACGCTGGGTCGTGGACCATGATTGGCTTTCCTGGCGCGCGGGCTGACTTTGCCGACTGGGTTGGCAGGCCGGGAGAAAAGTACCCGTTGCCGCCGGTGTCGATCAACGGGCCGCAGGGGTGATCGATGGCCAACATTAAAAAACCAAATGTCGATGCAGTGCTGGTTGGCTTCGGCTGGACGGGTGCCATCATGGGCATGGAGTTGACCGCCGCAGGCTTGAAGGTACTGGCGCTTGAGCGCGGGCCAGCGCGTGACACGGCTCCAGACTTTGCCTACCCGCGCATCACCGACGAGCTGAGCTACGGCATACGCGGCAAGCTGTTTCAAAACCTGGCCAAAGAAACCATCACTGTTCGCCACGCACCCGCTGATACAGCGGTGCCTTATCGCC
>JANOWB010000124.1:0-5605 GCA_031417695.1 Polaromonas sp. | reverse complement strand
GTTCAAAGACGCTGTGGTGCGCCGCAGCAAAGACATTGGCCTGGACCCCGCGTATGTCTACGGGCTGATTCGCCAGGAAAGCCGCTTCATCATGGACGCCCGCTCCAGCGTGGGCGCATCAGGCCTGATGCAGGTGATGCCTGCTACCGCGCGCTGGACCGCCAAGAAAATTGGCCTGGAAGGTTTTACCGCGGACCAGATCAACAATCGCGACACCAACATCACCATTGGCACTGCCTACCTCAAGCTAGCGCTAGACGACTTTGCAGGCTCTATGCCGCTAGCTGCCGCCGCCTACAACGCCGGCCCTGGCCGCCCGCGCGCCTGGCGCAATGGCCCACTGATGGAGGCTGCAGCCTGGGCCGAGAACGTGCCTTTTGCCGAGACGCGCGATTATGTGAAAAAGGTTTTGAGCAACACCACCATGTACGCCGCTGTGTTGACCGGTCAACCGCAGTCGCTCAAAGCCCGCTTGGGCAGCGTAGGGCCGCGTGATATGGCAGCACCTGAGGTGAATAAGGATTTGCCTTAGATTTTTAGACATCGCGGTCACACAGCACCGCCCGGTATGCCCATGCCCAACGTACCTAGCGGCCCTTTATGGTTTGTCATAGGCACACCGAACGTTGCTGCGCTCTGCTGGCGTGGTCGCTGACATACTGAATACCTACCTGCATTATTGCGAGCCTCTTTGCGCAAAACCCTAGCCTGGCTACGTGTGTGCCGTTTGCAGTTTGCGCGGCCACGCTGCTACAGCGCTACCACTCTATCAACACACCAGCAAGTAACGGTAAACAGCGCCACCGCCTACAAGCGCGCCCCATGTTTCAAGAGTAATGTGAATCTTTGGCATGCTGTACAGCGCCAAGCTGCCAGATCAAGCATCGCTTCATTCCTCGCCTAAACCAGCCCCAACCCAAGGAACACCATGACCTACATCGACGGATTTGTTATTCCCGTGCCAACAGACAAAAAAGAAGCTTACCGAGCGGTAGCTGCCAAAGCCGCAGTGCTGTTCAAAGAGTTTGGTGCCACGCGCATCGTTGAAAGTTGGGGCGACGATGTGCCCGACGGCAAGGTGACTGACTTCAAACGCGCAGTCAACGCCGAGGGCAACGAGACCGTGGTCTTCTCCTGGATCGAGTGGCCGTCCAAAGCGGTGCGTGATGCAGGCAACCAAAAGATGATGAACGACCCGCGCATGAAGGCGCTGGGCGACATGGTTTTTGACGGCAAGCGCATGGTGTACGGCGGCTTTGAAACGCTGCTGGACATTTAATCAGCAGTACAAGATTTTTCGACCCATCCCTTTTGAAAAAGGAATTCATCATGAAAGTTCAAGCCTACATAACTTTTGGCGGCCGCTGCGAAGAGGCGCTGGAGTTCTACAAAAAGTCCATCGGTGCTGAAGTCAGTGGCCTGATGCGCTGGAAGGAAAGCCCTGACGCAGACATGAAAGGGCCACCCGGCTGGGAAGAAAAAGTCATGAACGCTTCCTTTCGCATTGGCGAAACGCACCTGATGGCCGACGACGGCATGGGCCCAGCAACGCCAGAGTTCAAAGGCATGACGCTGGCGCTGAGTGCCGCCGTTGACGCCGACACCCGGCGTTTGTTTGACGCACTGGCCGACGGCGGCACCCTGCAGATGCCACTGGCCAAAACCTTCTGGACGTCATCTTTCGGCATGCTGCAAGACAAATTTGGCGTGCCGTGGATGGTCATGACGGAGTCTGCATCGTGACTTCTCCCACTGCCACCACTTCAGCCGAAGGCCCCGACCTCTTTTTGAAGCGTGTCATACACGCAAAGCCAGAAAAATTTTTTAACGCCTGGACTGAACCCGTGCTTTTAAAGCAATGGTTCGCGCCGCTGCCTTGGACTGTTTCCAAGGCCGAGACTGACGTACGCGTGGGCGATACCAACTTGATTGTGATGCGCAGCCCGGAAGGCAAAGAATATCCAGGCCACGGCGTTTATTTAGGGGTTATTAAGAATCAGCGAATTGTGTTCACGAATGCATTCACTAAGGCGTGGGAGCCGTCGGAACAAAAGCCGCCCATGGTGGTAGAGGTTACGTTCGAGCAACAAGGTGACAACACCAACTACACCGCTCGAGTGCGTCACTGGACGATTGCGGACCATGAAGCGCACGAAAAAATGGGCTTTCACCAAGGCTGGGTCACATGTGCGGAGCAGCTAGCGGCGGTGGTGGAGTAATGCTTTTCAACACTAAAACCCTCACACCAGAAATAACATCAGAAAAATTCGGATTAAACCCTCAAAGCAAGCTATTTACTGACTGGAGTATCAAATGACAACACAAGCAAAGACATTAATCGATCTGGAAACAAAATTCTGGCAGTCGATGGTTGACCAAGACACAGACGCTGCGCTGCAGGTGTTGCATGACCCGGCCATGATGGCCACCGCGCATGGTGCGATGAAGTTCGACCATGCGGGCTATCGAAAGATGGCGGAGCAAGGCTCAATGGTTACAACCGCTTTTGCTTTAAGCGATGTTGAAGTGATGTTTCCTAAAGAGGCGACTGCTATTTTGACTTAACGCGTGAAGCAGACTGTGGGCGCACGTGACGATGGCAAAAGCACGACCCAGGACATGTCGGATACATCTACGTGGGTTTACCTGCAAAAGCGCTGGCAGTGCGTCTTGCATACCGAATCGCCGATGGAAGCTAAGCCAGCCAAGAAGTAGATATTAAAGAGGCGCTAAACGGGAGTAGATGTAGTGAACCCCGCGACGCAATTTAAACGTAGCTGGAAGTAGGCCGCGTGGTTAGTTAGCATTATTGGCATTGCCTTAAAGACACCCCGCAAATGCTAACAAAGGATGGGATCACGCCTTCATTTTTCAACGAACTTAAGGAATAAATCATGAGCAAAACGCAGAATCCGCGCGACGAACAGGAGCCGCATACAGGCAAGGTGGCCAATGACCACAACAAACTTGGCAAGCAGCCCTTGACCCAGAAAAATGAGGGGAAACGCACATCGAAGAGTCGCACCGACCGCGAGGCCCACATAGGAAGTGGCAATCAGACGCAGTCAAGGCGAGGAAGCACCGGGCGCTAGCTTGGCGCCTGTATCGGGTCTTCGGCTACACATAACAAGATGGGCGGTAATCGTGCTTAGAACCCAAAAACACAAATCCTATTTTCTGGACGACCGTCATGACCACTAACCGAATGGCCCGCTTTGAGATATTTATTGGCACCTGGAACACGACAGGCGAAGTGCTGGAGACGAACAGTGCGCCTGCCGCCAAGTTGTCGGCTACAGATACCTATCGGTGGCTTCCGGGGAAGCATTTCATCGCCCATGATGCAGACGCACGTTTTGGCGAGGATCCAACCCGCTCGATGGAGGTGATTGGCTATGACCTCGCGAGTAAGAAATACCTGGCACGCAGCTATGACGATCAAGGCGTATCGGACGTTTTTGAGGTGGCGTTGAAAGGATTGAGCTGGCGAATTAAAGGCGAAACCGTACGGTTTAACGGCAAGTTTGACGCAAGCCAGCTCAAATTGACTGGCTTATGGGAACTCAAAGACAAGACAGTGGGCTGGCAACCCTGGATAGAGCTGAAGCTGGCGCGCGCGTAACTGGCGTCAGACCCCGAACGCACATTACGACATCTACATGTCACTGCAATTGCTGAAAACCGTCATGCCTTTTCTGGATAACAAGTGACAACAACCAGTTGAGCCAACTCACCGGAGAGAAGTTATGAGCAACCAAATTCTTCACCACCTGACGATGCCCGGCGAGAGCGCTGAGTACCGCACTGCGCGAAACAAACTTCTCACCGAGGAAGTGGCACTTCGAAGACAAATTGAAAGCGTTGCTGTACTTCGCAGGGCGCTGGCTGCGGGCGGTACGGTTGCGCAAGACTATGTGTTCGATGGTGACGATGGGCCTTTGAAGCTGTCGGACTTATTCAATCCTGGCAAAGACACGCTCGCTATTTACAGCTTCATGTACGGGCCTGAGAAGGAGCTGCCGTGTACGGGTTGCACCCACTTTCTAGATGGCCTTGAAGGTATGGTGCAACACATCACTCAGCGCATCAATTTGGCTGTGGTCGCCAAGTCACCGCTGCCCCGTCTCTTGAAATTGGCCCGGGCGCGTGGTTGGCGATCTTTGCCCCTTCTGTCCACCCACGGCAACACCTACGACCGTGACTATTTTGGCGACTCGTCGGGCTTGCCTGCTGCGGTGCGCAAACAGCAAGAGTTCAAGGACGGGCAAGAGTGGGACATGCCGATGCTCAATGTGTTCCGCCGGCACGGCAAAGTGATCAGCTATTTCTGGGGCTCTGAAATTTTGTACATGCCGCCTGAGTCCGGTCAGGAATATCGCCACAACGACGCGTTGGATTCGCTTTGGAACATGCTGGATCTGACGCCTGAGGGGCGCGGCGATTTTCAGGCGCAGTTGGCTTACAAATGACGTGCACAGCCCGAACTTTCAAACACACACCATCTCTGGAGAAACCGGCATGACTCTAAACGCCACACTAATCATCAAAGGCCCAGCCTCCTTCTTTCCGTCAATTGAAAAGACCTACGGCGAACCAGTTTCGCATTGGATGACGGTTCTAAGACAAGCCGGTCAACTTAAACATATGGAGTTGGTAGGCGTGCTTAAGACCCAACATAAATTGGGGCACGGGCATGCGAACGCATTGGTGGCGCACTTTCTTGCTCAAAAGCAATAACTGGCCCCATACGAGCAAACCAGGAGAGATCATGAAACAAACCTACCATGGCAGCTGCCACTGCAAGGCGGTCACATTTGAAGCTGACATTGACTTGGCCAACGGAACGGGCAAGTGCAACTGCACTTTTTGCTGGAAGCAGCGGATGTGGAACGCGGGTCAATTGGAAGCGCAAGACTTTCGAATCTTGTCGGGCGAAAGCGGTTTGGGCGACTACGCCAAATCAGGCGACTGGGGCGAAGGTCATCACCGGTTCTGCTCGACGTGTGGGATCGCAACGCATAGCCACGGGCGCATTGACGCGATGGGCGGCGCATTTCTGTCGGTTCACTTGGCAGCACTGGACGACCTGCCGCTTGCTGACCTCGTTATTGCGCCTGTGCATTTCATGGATGGACTGCACGATAATTGGCAGAGTCCACCAGCCGAGGCTCGACACCTTTAGCTTCAGGATCAATTCGGGTCAGAATCCAAAAACATTTCGCTCCATTTTTAAGGGCTGTTAACGCTAATATGCATTGCGCTGCAGCTTTCTTATATTTTGAAATAACCTATGCGACCGATCATCTCCATTCGTCAACTCAGTAAAACCTATGCGTCTGGTTTTCAGGCGCTCAAATCGGTCGACCTGGACATACAGAGCGGGGAAATTTTTGCACTGCTGGGTCCTAACGGCGCTGGCAAAACTACGCTGATCAACATCATCTGCGGCATCGTTACCGCCAGCTCGGGCACGGTGATGGCTGACGGACACGATATCGTGGACGACTACCGGGCGGCACGTTCAAAGATCGGGCTGGTGCCGCAAGAGCTGTCAACCGACTCGTTCGAGACAGTGTGGTCCACCGTCAGCTTCAGCCGTGGCCTC
>JANOWB010000123.1:0-10318 GCA_031417695.1 Polaromonas sp. | reverse complement strand
CTCGTCGGGCATGGGTAACGACATCGTTTTTGGTGGCGGCGGCAGTGACTTCATCATCACCGGAAATGACTTTACCGAGGTATTTGCAGGCCGTGGCGATGACTTCATTTTGGGCGGTAACGGGGCAGACGGCCTGATGGGCAATGAGGGCAATGACTGGATTGAAGGCGGGGAAGGCTTTGATGGTCTTTCTGGCGAAAACTCTGAATTGTTCTTCAACAGCCCGATCATTGGTCACGATGTGCTCAATGGGCAAGGCAACGACACCGACTACGACGGCGAGTCGGGCGACGACATCATGGTGCAGACGGTGGGCATCACGCGCAGCAACGGCATGTTTGGCTTTGACTGGGGCATTCATAAAGGCGATGTCAATGGCGCAGACTCGGACCTTGGTATTCCCTTCTTTCCGGGCCAGCCGCAGTTCACACTGCGCGATCGGTTTGACTCTGTTGAAGGCTTGTCGGGCTGGGTCCATAACGACAAGCTAACCGGCTCGGCAGTGCTTAAAGCAGCTGCGGCAGGAGCAGGCGCTGGCCCCGGCAATCCGCCGGATGAAAGCGACCTTAAATCACAAAATGTCAGTTTGATTGACGGCTTTGCTGAATTACTGGGGCTGACACCAGCCCAAGTTGCTGCCATGCCATTCAACACGTCGGTTATCGACATTCGCCAGGGCGCTGAAGTCATCATTGGCGGGGGCGGCAATGACATCATCAAAGGCAATTTGGGCAATGACTACATTGATGGTGATGCCTGGCTGAATGTGCGCATTCGGGTGACGCACAACAAGCTTGACGACAACACCCAAGCCAATGAATGGTTCACGGTCGACAGCATGAACCAGCTGAAAGCCCGCATGCTGACCGGTGAAATCAACCCCGGGCAGCTGCATATCGTGCGCGAGATTTTGCAGTCCGGCACCGCCGCAACCGACATCGACACCGCGGTGTACAACGGCAATTTGTCTGATTATTCAATTGTTCAAAACACCAACGGAACTTACACCATCACAGACAACCGCGCAGCAGGTGTTTTGACCAACGATGGCGTTGACCAAATTCGCAATATTGAGCGCCTGCAGTTCGCCGACCGCACCGTCAGTTTGACCAATCATGCCCCTGTGGCGGTGGCTGACACGCTGGCCGCGACTGAAGACACGGCAGTCACCTTTACCGCAGCGCAATTGCTCGGCAACGACACTGATGCTGACGGCAATCCACTGACCATCTTGTCGTTGACCAACATTACCGGCGGCACGGCCATCATCAATCTTGATGGCTCAGTGACCTTCACGCCCGACCCTGACATCAACGGTGTGGCAACCTTCAGCTACCAAGCCAGCGATGGCCAATTCATCAATGCGGTGAGCAACGCCGCCGTGGTAACGGTAAACGTAGCTGCGGTGAACGATGCGCCTATCGGTGCACCTACTGCTGTATTGGCTGCTGGATTGAATCCGGCTGCTTATCTGGTCAGCGTTGCGGACTTGTTGGCTGGATTTTCTGACGTGGAAGGCGATACGCTCAGCGTTACCGCCTTAACCACCAGCAATGGCACCGTGACGCTTAACCCAGGCGGCTTGAGTTACACCATCGTCCCCACAGTCAATTTCGCAGGAGTGGTCAACCTGACCTACAACGTAGTTGACGGCAACGGCGGCAGCACCCCAGCCGTTCAAAGCTACCAGCAAGTCGCGTTTAACGACCCCACCACGGGCGAGTTGCATATTGCCAGCTACACCGACGCACTGGTCAATGCCAACCTGACGGCCACCAACACCATTGCAGACGCCGACTTGCCCCTACTGGTGCCGGTCACGCAGTGGCAACGGCTGGTGGCGGGCAACTGGGTCAACATTGCAGGACCAGCAGGCACAGCGGCCACGCTGGTGAACCAGGCCAACACCACCGTGCGGGCCAGCACCAGTTACACCGATGCGTTTGGTGCTGTGACGGTCATTTCTGCTGAAACCGCAGTGGTCGGCTCGGGTGCCAACAATGTGCTGACAGGCACAGCCGGCAACGACTTTGTGTTGGGCTTGGGCGGCAATGACAATCTCACCGGTGGTGCAGGCAACGACACGGTTGACGGCGGCGTGGGCAATGACACGCTTAGAGCTGGCGTCGGCGACGGCAATGACGCCTACATTGGCGGCGCTGGTGTGGACACGTATGACATGTCACTAACGTCAGCCGCGGCCATTACCAACTTGACCACGGGCGTCTCGTCAAGTGCTGACACGGGCGTAGACACCGTGAGCGGAATTGAGAACGTAAGCGCTGGCAGCGGCGACGACACCATTACCGACGGTGCAGGTAGCAACAGCTTGCTCGGCAATTCGGGCAACGACACCTTTGTAATGACTGCGGACGATGCGCGTGACACAGTAAACGGCGGTGTTGGTACTGGCGATACTGCGGACTACACAGCTTTTTCAACCAACCTGACGGTGACGATTGCCAACAACGCCATAGTTGGCGGCAGTGGTAGCAGCGCAGCCACCAGCGACGTGATCACTGGAATTGAGAACTTCACTGGCGGCGCGGGCGACGACGCGGTCACCGGCAACAACGTGGCCAATCAGCTGGCAGGCGGACTGGGTAACGACACGCTCATTGGCCTGGCGGGTAACGACAGCTTAAGCGGCGGGGACGGGGCTGACACCCTGATCGGCGGTACAGGCCAAGACACATTGACAGGCGGTGCGGGTGCCGACATGTTCGACTTCAACGCCGTCAATGAGTCCGGCGTTGGCTCAGCAGTACGCGATGTTGTGACAGACTTCTTGAGCGGCATCGACAAGCTGGATTTCTCAACGCTGGACGCCAACACAGGCGCTGCAGGCAACCAGGCATTTAGCTTGAATACAACCGCTGGGGCAGCCTTTACCGCCGCCGGGCAGCTGGTGTTTCATTACGAAATACTGGGCGGAGTGGAACACACGGTGGTGGAGGGCAATGTCAATGGCAACCTGGCGACAGACTTTCAAGTCGCCTTGGTGGGTCACCACACGTTTGCTCCGCAAGACATCGTTTTGTAGCTAGCGCTGTATGTTGCAAAAACAGCGTCGCCCGAAAAGCGAGATGGCCCGCGTCATCTCGCAATTCAAAGGCGTATTCATTAGTGTCGGGATGTTCAGCGGCATCATTAACTTGATGCTGTTGGTGCCGTCCCTGTACATGTTGCAGGTGTACGACCGGGTGCTGGCGAGCAGGAACCAGACGACGCTGTTAATGCTTACTTTAATGATGCTGGGCGCGTATTTGCTGATGGGCGCGCTAGAGCTTATTCGCAGCTTTGTGCTGATACGGGTCGGTGCCAAATTGGACATGACTTTAAACACTCGAATCTACACAGCCGCGTTTGAGCAAAACCTTAAAAAAGAAGGCGGCAATGCAGGCCAGGCGCTACAAGACTTGACGACCGTCAGGCAATTCTTAACCGGCAACGGGCTGTTCGCATTTTTCGATGCGCCTTGGTTTCCGGTTTATCTGGTGGTGATCTTCTTGTTTAGTCCGGCGCTGGGGGTTTTTGCTTTGTGCGGCACGGCGATTTTGATTTTTCTGGCATTTTTAAACGAGGCGGTGTCCAGAAAGCCCTTAGAGCAAGCGGCTGGCATGGCCGTTGCAGCAGGCAATTTGGCCACCAATAACTTGCGCAATGCCGAGGTAATTGAGGCGATGGGCATGCTGCCCAGCCTAATGTCGCGTTGGTTTGACAAGCACCAACGCTTTTTGCAGTTACAGGCTGAAGCCAGCGAGAAAACCGGCGCTATCACTGCGCTAACCAAGTTTGTGCGCGTGTCTCAGCAGTCGCTGGTGTTGGGCTTCGGGGCGTTGCTGGTTCTTGACGGCAAAATTACGGGCGGCATGATGATTGTGTCGTCGATTTTGATGGGCAGAACGCTCAGCCCCGTTGAGCAACTGATTGGGGTGTGGAAAACCTGGAGCACCACCCGCTCTTCTTACCAGCGCCTAAACGAGCTGTTAGCTGCCAATCAGCCACGCGTAACGGGCATGCCGCTGCCGTCGCCGCTAGGTCAATTGTCGGTTGAAGCAGTGTCTGCAGGGCCGCCCGGCTCGCACTTGGCCGTCATAAAAAATCTCAGCTTTGCCATCGCACCCGGGGACGTATTGGGCGTGATTGGGCCAAGCGGCTCCGGCAAGTCAACACTGGCGCGTCTTTTGGTAGGCGTGTGGCCGTCGGCTGTGGGCACCGTGCGCCTGGACGGCGCAGACTTATACCAGTGGAACAAAGACATACTGGGGCCTCACATTGGGTACCTGCCGCAAGACATCGAGCTGTTTGCAGGCACGGTCAGTGAAAACATTGCGCGATTCGGCACAGTGGATGCCGAAAAAGTGATCGCTGCAGCCAAGTACGCTGGGGTGCATGAAATGATCTTGCTTTTCCCGCTGGGTTACGACACGGTGTTGGGCGACAGCGGCGCGGGTTTATCAGGCGGACAAAAGCAGCGCATTGGTCTGGCAAGGGCCATGTACGGCAGCCCGGCTTTGCTGGTGTTGGACGAGCCTAACTCCAATCTTGATGAGGTCGGTGAACAAGCGCTGGTGGGTGCCATCAGAGAATTTCGCAATCTTGGCAAAACGGTGGTGCTTATTACGCACCGCACCAGCGCTATTGCGGTCACGAACAAGCTGCTTTTGCTGCACAACGGCACGGCGCAAATGTTCGGCCCAACCGCGCAAGTGCTGACCGATTTGGGCAGCGCAATACAGCAGCCAACACCCCCCCCGAAATCAGCTCCCTTAAAGCCAGTTCCCGCTCCAGCACAGGCCATGGTGCGGGCTGCGGAATAAAGCGAACAGCTACACAACAAGTCAAAAAAATGACAAATCAAGACAACATGATAAAAAACGCATTAAGCCGAACCCTTTCGACTTTTGGTCTCAGCTCGTCTGGCGAGTGCGCCGAAGGCGTTGCAACCGATGCGGTGCGGTTCATCCGCTTGGGGTGGTTTATTGTTCTTGCTGGCGTATTTGGCTTTTTGCTGTGGGCAAGTTTTGCCCCGCTGGACAAAGGCGTTCCGCTGGCCGGGACGGTCACCGTTTCGAGCAACAAAAAAGCCATTCAACATGTCGCGGGCGGCACGATTGATTCGATCTTGGTCAAAGAAGGCGACGTGGTGAAGGCTGGGGATGTTCTGGTGCGCATGAATGCCGTGCAGGCAAAAGCCAATGCTGAAAGCGTGCGGGTGCAGTACTTCAGCGCCCGCGCCGCGGAGGCCCGTTGGGAGGCCGAACGAGACGGGCAGAAAACCATTCGCTTCCCGGTCGACCTGGAAAGCGCCAAAAGCGACCAGCGCGTCACCAACAGCGTGTCGCTTCAGCAGCAATTGTTTAGCGCGCGTCTGGTTGCGATTCAAAGCGAGTTGTCGGCGCTCGATGAAAGTGTGCAGGGCCTGGTGCAGCAAAGCAAGGGCCTGGAGCAGTCTCATCAAGGCAGACTGGTGCAGCTGCAGTTTCTGAAAGAGCAGCTCGACACGTCTCGGAGTTTGGCCAAGGAAGGTTATGTTTCGCGCAACCAGTTGCTCGATTTGGAGCGCTCGTATTCACAACTCAATACATCTGCGAGTGAAGACCTCAGCAACTTAAGCCGCAGCAAGTGGCAGATTTCCGAGTTCAAATTACGCCGCGTGCAAAGGCAGCAGGAATACCAAAAGGAAGTGCGAACCCAACTGGCCGACACACAAAAAGAAGCAAGTGGTTTGTTCAATCGCTTGGCTGCGCTTGATTACGACGTGGGAAACGTGTTGGTCAGAGCGCCAGTTGATGGTACGGTGGTCGCCTTGAGTGTGTTTACGCACGGCGGTGTGGTCGCGCCTGGCTTTCGAATGATGGAGATTGTGCCAAACAGCGACACATTGATTGTCGAGGGGCAGTTGCCTGTTCACTTGATTGACAAGGTGCACCCTAACCTGCCGGTGGAGCTGATGTTCACCGCTTTGAACCAAAACCAAACCCCGCACATTCCCGGCAAGGTCACGCAGGTGTCTGCCGACAGGCTGGTCGATGAAAAAACCGGCCAGCCGTACTACAGCATAAAGGCCGTTGTGCTGCCGGAGGGCGTCAAGTTGCTCGCTAGCCAACAAATTCGAGCCGGAATGCCAGTGGATATGTTTATAAAAACAGGGGAGCGAACCATGATGAATTACCTGCTCAAACCCTTGTTTGACCACTTTAAAATGGCGATGGCAGAGGAATAAAAGTGCTTCTTACTGGCCGCAGCAGATTCAATTACTATGAAATTGAGAGCTGCTTGCGCCGTAATTTATTGGGCTACAGCTCTGAAATAAACTCTTAAAGTATTAAATCACATTAAAAAAGCGGTAAATGCGTTTGGTCGTTTGATCGTGCATGGCTCGGCCGATTCAAGCCGTTTTAAAACCCCAAGATGTAGCCGGTTCGGGGGTCGCTGCCGCCTTTTAGCACTTCTTGATACACGGCTTCAAAACTGGCCTGTCCTCGGCGCTCTTGCGCCAGCAACCATGGCGCGTCGCCGTGGGCTGCCCGTTGAACAAAGGCCTGCCAGGCTGACACCAGTTTTTCGCGCAAACCAGTAGCGCCCCAATCAGCGCTGCGCTTTTTGATTTGCGCAGGCGCAAAAAACAGCGTGGCGCGTACGCCCGGAGTCTCTTTTCTCGCGCCTCCTTTTTCCTGTTTCATGCCGAGCTCATCAACGTGCGTGCCGCCGATGGAGCAGCTGTACTTGAGGTTTTTAAAGTCGCTGTGGATTCGGCGCCGCAAGTTGGCATTGCCCGCAAAATCAACATAAATGCAAGGCGCGTCTGCGGCTATTTCGCCAAGCTGGTCGTAGGTCAATACGCGGTGGTAGCAACCCAGGCTTTTGCAAAATTCAACATTGCCAGGTGACGTTAGCCCAATCACTTCAATGCCGCTGCGCTGAGCCAATTGAAACGCTGTGCCGTACGCAGTTTTGCTCGATGCGCTTGAGAGCAGCATCACACCAGTTTTACCGCCCTCACACGCCCCAAAAAAGTCGTTATCGGCTAAAAAATCATCAATCAAAAATGACGTCACGAAAAGCGGCCGGAGTAGCGCCTGAATGTTTTCAGTTGCCGGGCTGTAAAGCGGATCGGTGCGGCTGGCCACATATTGGTTGTAAACCGGGTGCAGCTCAGCGCGGTGCGGTGCAGCGTCGTTAAAACCGTGTTCATTGACCTTGGCCGGTGTCAGTGTGACGTGGCTAGCCATCGGGTAGTAGCCGTAAAAGCGCTCGCCAACCGCGAGACCTTCACACAACGATTCAGCCACGTTCGCAAAGCCCCAAACCGGAATGCTGCCCCAGGTGGGCTCAGGCGTGGGAAAGAACTTCCAGTAGCTCATCGCATCGCCAAAAGCGGCGTAGGTGATGTTGTTGGCCGTGAGCGAAAAGCGGTCAATTGCGAGGCGAACTTCACCCGCCTTGAGCGGCTCAAGGGCGATGCTGGTCAAGCGTGTTTGGTGCAGGTCGGTTTTTAAAACCTGAAAATCTGTTTTGTTCATGCTTGAAGGCTAACTAGATTCAGGCTAGCACGCAAGTTGGTGGGTTCGCGCGGGTGACAGGCGTAAAAAAGCGGCGCAGCCTGCATGGCTACGCCGCTTTAAATGTCAGTGCTGACCTAATGCTGCATTAAACGACGGTCAACGTCACGTCAATGTTGCCGCGCGTGGCGTTGGAATACGGGCACACCTTGTGGGTTTGCTCAACCAGCGCGTGTGCAGCGGCTTTGTCCATGCCCGGAATGCTGATTTTTAATTCCACTGCAATGTTAAAACCTTCAGGTGTAGCACCGGCGCCAAAAGGGCCAATGCCCACTGCGCCTTCAATTTTGGTGTCGGCTGGAATAGCGATTTTCTGTGCACCACCAACAAACTTCATGGCACCTAAAAAGCAGGCGGCGTAACCGGCCGCAAACAACTGCTCGGGGTTCACGCCGCCGCCAGCGCCACCCATTTCTTTAGGGGTGCTGAGCTTGACGTTTAGCAGGCCATCGCTGGACGTGGCTTGGCCATCACGGCCGCCAGTGGCGCTGGAATGGGCTGTGTAAACAATTTTGGTCGGCTTGGTCATGGTGTTTCCTTCTGGGTTGAAATGCCTCGGGATTGAGGCGGTGGGTTAAATAGGTTTTTGAAATTTTTAAGCGCTTTGCGCCGACAGGCGCTGCCGCAAGGCTTGGAGTTGGCTGGTCAGCGCCATTAATTCAGGCACGGCGCACTGGCTGGCGCTCAAAATGCAGCCCGGTATTTTGGCGGCGCGGGTTTTAAGTTTGCGCCCGCTTGAGGTCAGTGTGATGTAAACGCGCCGCTCGTCGTCAAGCGCGCGAATCCGGGCAATGTAGCCAGATGCTTCCAGGCGCTTGAGCAGCGGTGTCAGCGTGCCGGAATCTAAAAATAATTTTGCGCCCAGATCAGACACCATCAAGCCGTCACGCTCCCACAGCACCAGCAAGGCGAGGTATTGCGGGTAAGTCAGCCCCAGCTCGTCGAGCAGCGGCTTGTAAACCTTGGTCATGGCCAGCGATGTGCTGTACAGCGCAAAGCACAACTGGTTGTCCAGTTGTAGCATGGGGCTTTGTTTGCTTGGCATGGGCTTATCATACTGCACAATTAAATTGTACGCAATGTAATAAGTGCAACTGTTTAAACGTCTGAAAGTAGTCTCAGCAGCTAAACTGACAGCCGATGAAAAACCAAATCAAGGCGACGCCCCCCATCATTGAAGAGTTGCGCCCCGGCCAGTCGATTGAGCTGCTCAAAGAGCTGCACATTCTGACGCGCGAAGGCAAGCTCAACCAGGACACCCGGCGCAAGCTCAAGCAGGTGTACCACCTGTACCAATTCATTGAACCCCTTTTAAAGGGCGTGCTGCAAGCCAATGCGGCTTTTACCCTGGCTGACCACGGGGCGGGCAAGTCGTATTTGGGCTTTATTTTGTACGACCTGTTTTTTAATGTGGCGCCTGCGGGGCAACAACCAAACGGTCACCCTCAAGGTCATATTTACGGCATTGAAACCCGGCCAGAGTTGGTTGAAAAGTCGCGCGCCTTGGCCGTGCGATTGGGTTTTGAGCGCATGACATTTTTAAACCTGTCGGTAGCTGATGCGACAACATCGCCTGATTTACCAGAGCGGGTTGACATCGTTACAGCGCTGCACGCCTGCGACACCGCTACCGACGACGCCATTGCGTTTGGTTTGGCCAAAGCCGCGCAGCACATGGTGCTGGTGCCCTGTTGCCAAGCGGAAGTGGCGGGCGTATTGAAGAAGGGCAAAGCGCTCAACCTAAGCCGAACGCCACTGGCTGAGCTATGGCGGCATCCGCTGCACACCCGGGAATTTGGCAGCCAAATTACCAATGTGCTGCGCTGCCTGCAACTAGAAGCCAGCGGCTACCAGGTCACTGTCACTGAATTAGTGGGCTGGGAACATTCCATGAAAAACGAATTGATTCTGGCCAGCAGACCCGAGCGCGTGGATCGCAAGGCAGTCGACGCGGCGCGGACTCGCCTGCAAGAGGTCATCCAGACTTTGGGGTTAGGTGACCTAGACAAAAGATTTGGTGTGGCTGCTGCTTGAGCGCGTGGGTAATCACAACAAAAAATTGGGGGCAGAGTACACAACGTGCTCTGCCCCCAAGCTTTATGGGTGAGTGTTTGCCTGCCTTACGGCTTCGGCAAAATCACGTGGTCAATAGCGTGAATAACACCGTTTTTAGCCAGCACATCGGTCACCACAATCGAGCTTTTTCGCCCGCGCTGGTCGGTGATTTTGAAGCTGGCATCTATCGTTAATGTGTCGCCTTGCAGCGTTTTTATCGGTGTGTTAACGGGCACATCTGCCTTAAGCACCAACCCCGGAATGACGTGATACGTCAACACTTTGGTTAGCAGCGCTTTGTCTGCCAAAAGTGCGGCCTTGGTAATTTTCAGCTCGGCCAGCAAGCCAGCAAAGGCCTCGTTGGTGGGTGCCAGTACTGTCAATGGCCCGGCACCTTTTAGCGCGCCTGCCAAGTCGGCCGCCACCACGGCTTCAACCAAAATGCTGAATTCTGGTTTGGCTGCAATCGCGGTTTCAACAATGTCTTTATCGGCGGGCAAGATCACTTTGTTTATCACATGCACCACGCCGTTTTTGGCTTTGATGTCGGTGGCGGTGATCTCAGAGGTGCGGTTGCGCCCGTCGGTGATGATGATTTTGCTGCCCACCATGTCGATCTTGAAGATGTCTTTGCCTTCAAGCAATGGGTCAATCGGCTTGCCGAACGGAATCGCTGCTTTGGGCACTACTGCACC
>JANOWB010000122.1:0-18071 GCA_031417695.1 Polaromonas sp. | reverse complement strand
GCAAGCTGTACGCCATTAACCCTGAGGCAGGTTACTTCGGCGTGGCACCGGGTACCAACACGCTCACCAACCCCAACTGCATGACCAGCATTGAGCGCGACACGATATTTACCAACGTCGCGCTGACTGACGACGGCGACGGGTGGTGGGAAGGCATGGGCAAAGACAGCAGCGACGCCCCCGCGCATGCCATCGACTGGCAAGGCAACGACTGGACACCGGCAATAGCCAAAGCAACGGGCGCAAAAGCTGCGCACCCTAACGCCCGCTTTACCGTGGCCGCCACCAACAACCCAGCCCTTGACGCTGCTTGGGACGACCCCAAAGGCGTGGCGATTGACGCGTTTATGTTCGGCGGCCGCCGCTCCACCACTGTGCCGCTCGTCACTGAAGCTCGCACGTGGGTTGAAGGGGTCTACATGGCCGCCACCATGGGCAGTGAGACCACCGCCGCCGCCACTGGCCAAGCCGGTGTAGTGCGCCGCGATCCGTTTGCCATGCTGCCGTTTGCCGGCTACAACATGAGCGACTACTTTGCGCATTGGCTGGCCATGGGCGATAAGCTTGAAAAGCTGTGCGCCACGTCAGGCGCGTCCATGCCAAAAATCTACACCACCAACTGGTTTCGCAAGGGTGCAGACGGCAAATTTGTCTGGCCAGGCTACGGCGAAAACATGCGCGTGCTCAAGTGGATGATTGACCGCATTGAAGGCAACGGCCACGGCACCGACAACTTGATGGGCGTGACACCTAACTACACCGACCTGACCTGGACCGGACTCGACTTTTCAGCCCAGCAGTTCGACACCGTCACCCACATCGACAAAGCCGCCTGGCAAGCCGAACTCGCGCTGCACACTGACTTGTTCAAACAGCTCGAGCACCACCTGCCTCAAGCCTTGCTAGACACCAAAGCCGCGATTGAAAAGCGCTTGTCTGCCTGAAATACATCGCCGCATAAAAAAAGCCGCTTTGCCAAGCGGCTTTTTTTCGTCTCAACGGCCTGCCGCCATTGTTTAAAACTGCGGAACAACCTTGCCATAGCGCACCGGAATAGCTGCCAGCCTGTCGATGGGCATGACTGCCGGAGCAATAAACACCAAGCCGTCATCACGCGGGTCCGCACCTTTGTTGCCGCGAATGTCGCCGCGCGTAATGGCGCATTGCAAATCGGCCATTACACGCGCGTCGGTTCGGGCAATCGCCCACAAACGCTCGTCGGCACGCCGGGCGGCAATGCCGCGTGACCAAGCGTCCAAACCAGCCTGAGCGCCAGCAACTGCGCGGCGAACCGTTCCGGCGAAGGTGGCTAATGTTGCGAAGGCCACCAGCCACAGGCCGATCCACAGCGCCAGCAAATGGCCTTCGGCCAAACTGTCCATCACCTGATAGGCCACCACCATGGCCGCCGCAGCAATTGCTGACAACAACAGTGTGGCCAGCGTGCGGGTGCCAGAAAAATCGCGCTTGATTTGCTGCGCCGTCTCAATCGCCGACTCGACGCGAGTCACACCAGAATGCTGGTTGGAATAGTCAAGGTGTACAAAGCTGGTCATGGTATTTCCCTCTTACAAAGCCCGACGCAAATGGCAACCGGGTGGCGACATATTAGGGTTAACACTGGTGTGATTCAACTTTATATTAATGATGCTAGTTATTCACAACAGTGATAAATTAAAGCCATGCCTGCCGAACATCGCCAAAAACTCGCTAACTTTCGCACCCTCGACTTGAATCTGCTGCGCGTGTTTGATGAAGTCATGGCCGAACGCAGCCTGACCCGTGCCGCGCGCAATCTGTCGCTGACCCAACCGGCCGTAAGCAACGCGCTGCGCCGGCTGCGCGAAACGCTTGGCGATGAATTGGTCACCCGGGTTGGCCAGGCGATGGCCCCCACCCCCAGAGCGCTGGCGCTATGGCCCACGGTGCGCGAGGCATTGCGCCAATTGCAGGCCGCGCTGGCCCCCAACGCGTTTGACCCACTGACGACCAACACCACGTTTGTACTCGCCATGGCCGACGCGACTGCCGCCGAGCTGATGCCCGGCCTGATTGACATTTTGGAACGCGAGGCGCCGGGTGTGACCATGCGCGTGGTGCCCTTGACCACGCGAGACCCGCGGGGCCTGCTGGACGAAGCAAGCGCTGACTTGGCGCTAGGTTATTTCCCCTCGCTGCTGGCTGACCTGGTGCTCCGCGCCCAAAGCGGCGACAGCGTGGGGTTTGCTCATCAGCGCCTGTACGACGGCCAGTATGTGTGCGTGATGCGCGCTGGCCATCCGCTGGCCAGAGGCCCGCTAACGCTGGAGCGCTTTTGCGCCGCGCGGCACTTGCTGGTCAGTTTTTCAGGGCGGCCTTTTGGGTTCATTGATGAAGCGCTGGCTTCTTTGGGACGCCAGCGCCAAGTGGTGCTGACGGTCAACCAGTTCTTTACTGCCGGAAGGGTAGTAGCCAACTCCAATTTACTGACGGTGCTGCCCAAGCATTTTGTGGGCGTGACGGGTATTGCCGACCAGCTGGTGCTGCGGCCGCTGCCGTTTGAGGTGGCGCCAGTGCATGTCGATTCAGTGTGGCACCGCCGCACTGAATCGCTCGCCTCCCATATCTGGCTGCGCCAAGCGGTGCTGCGTGCCGCTGCGCAGGCTTTCACGAACAACTGAGCTTCAACGCTCACTATTAATTTAATAGCTGCTCGCGCCCGATTTTATTGCCTTATAAGTCGAAAGGGTATGTAATTAGACGTTACCATAGTGTTTTTCGCTTATCGGGTAATCGCCAGCAGCGCAAGTGCTGCCCACCTCCCACGGTGTTAAAAAGCCACGCTTTTCGCAACTAGTAGGCAGTTTTGTCGCTTCAAATTGCTTACCCGGCATGGGGTTGTTACCCAAAACTGAACTAAATCGATAAACTCCTAGAACATTTTTGCGCAACCAGAAACCGCGCCAAGCACTACCCAAAGGCAAATCGTGTCATCTGAGCTACTTCAAAAGTACAAGCAATTTTTCCAGGTCGACGGGCGCGACGTCATGGAAACGCTCGACCGTTTGCCGCAAGCAGCGTTTGACGACTTGCCGATTGGCGCTGTGCTGCTCAATGACAAAGCCAAAATAATCAAGTACAACCGCACCGAGGGCGAGTTGACCAACCGCGACCCGCAGCGCGTAATGGGCGCCGGGTTTTTTATGGAACTCGCCGTGTGCGGGGTCAGCGAGCAGTTTCAGGGCCGCTTTAAAAGCGCACTGAAAGCCATGTCGTTTGACCAGATGTTTCCGTTCGTGTACTTTCATGAAATGCCAGAAACCCCGATGATGGTGCGAATTACCAAGCCGCGCGTGGCCATGGCATCGCCGCACGTGTGGATTTTGGTGCGGCGCGTCATGCCGCCGGTTCCACAAAATTAATTTTTCGACTTTTGCTATTTTGCAGACATAAGTTTTACTCAGGCATCCAGCATGGAACACATTAGTTTTGAAGGCGTCAATTTGGCAGAACTGCTGCCGCGCATTCCCGATTCGATCAAAGACGGCTTACCGTTTGGCTTGGTCAAGCTTGATCTGACTGGCAAAATTCTTGAGTACAACATGGCCGAAGGCGACCTGACTGGCGTCGACCCGAACTGGGCGCTAGGCAAAAACTTCTTCGATGAAGTTGCCCTGTGCACAAAAACCGCTGCGTTTTACGGCCGCTTTGTTGAAGGCGTGAAAAAAGGCTTTTTGAACTGCGTGTTTGACTACACTTTCGACCACCGCGACGAGGCCACCAAAGTCAAAGTGCACATGGTCACTATCCCGAATCACCTTGGCCAGCAAACCGTGATGATTTTGGTCAAGCGTGCAAATAAACCGTTGGTACAAGAAGCGTTTGCCGCGCCGCAGAGCTACACACACGAAGAGACTCGCCCGGCACCAATGGCTTACAACGCGCCAAATGCCGTCGCTCAAGCCGCGCAGGCCGCGCCGTCGATCAATGACATCGTGGCCGCAGTGATTGCCGCAATGAACGGCGGCGCCAATGCAGCGCCTGCGCAAGCCGCAGCGCCCGCGTACGCACCAGCACCAGCGTACGCACCGGCACCGGCACCCGTGTACGCGCCAGCGCCGGTGCAGTCTGCACCCGCACCGCGTGCTACCGCTGCACCCGCGCCTAGCAGCGGCTCCCGCCACGAAGACATTTTGAAGTTTTAAGCCGCCAAATCTGGCATTTTTCAGGATGCCAGCATGCCGGTGTTAGCCCTCGCCCAAACCGACCTGCTTCGGGTATGCAGAGACTTGGCTTGGTCTGAAATATCGACCATGCCAGGTCTTTCGGCCCGCTTGGGGCCGCGTATTTCCCCACAAAGTGATGTTGACTGGTCGGCAACAGGCTTGGCACTTGATTCGTTAGCCCGCATACAACTGGCCACTGCTGCGGCCACCTGGTGCAACGCTTACGACGCGGGTTTTGAAGACCTGTTTTTAGCCAAACGCAGCGCAGCGGACTGGGCTGCCGTGATGCTGCGCGCCAGAGTAAGCGGCGCTGCAAACTTCACGTTTGCTACGTCAGGCAGCACCGGCGCACGAAAGCACATTCGCCACCGGGAAGACGTGCTGAGCAATGAAGCTCAGGCCTGGGCAACCGTGCTCAGCGCTGTCAATGCCAATTCCAACGCCGACGACAGTGCCAGCACGCCGCCTAAGGTGAGCCGCGTGATGGTGCTGGCACCCACGCACCATATTTATGGCTTTATCTGGGGGGTGTTGCTGCCGCTGGCGCTCGGTGTGCCAGCAATTGATGCAGACTTTGCTGACTTGCCTGATTTGCTGCCAGGCGATTTGCTGATCGCCGTGCCCGACCAATGGGCATGGTTGGCCAAATCTGCCAAGGCGTGGCCCGCGGGCGTTCAAGGTATCTCGTCTACCGCGCCGCTGGCAGACGACGTTCATCGGCAGTTAATAGACAAGCGCGCTGGCAATTTACCAGCGCCGCTTGCCCGATTGCTGCAAATTTATGGCTCCAGCGAAACCGCCGGGCTGGCCTGGCGCAGCGACCCGGTTCAGCCTTACACCCTGGCGCCTGGCCGCACCCGCAGCGCGCAAGGCGGCATCGAGCTGTTGTTGCCCAGCGGCGCGCTAGCCGCCATGCCGGTGCAAGACGATGTGCAGTGGGTCAGTCATTCAGAGTTTCAGTTGCTGCGGCGTGTAGACAACAGCGTACAGGTGGGCGGGCATAACGTATCGCCAGACTGGGTAGCGCAGCAACTCATGACGCACAGCGCAGTAAAAGCCGCAGCGGTGCGGCTGGACACGCTGCTGACACCGCCCAGGCTAAAAGCATTTGTGGTGCTGCACCAGCCTGCAAGTACTGAGAAGCAAAAAGCGCTGGAAGAATGGGCGTTAAGCGCCCTTCCGCATTACGCCAGCTTGGCCAGCATGACTTACGGTGCTGCGTTACCGCAAAACGCAATGGGGAAATCAAGCGACTGGCCGACCTGAACTGATTGACCTGAACTGGTTGATGTGAACTGGTTGATGTGAACTGGTCGACTTGAACTTGTAGGCCTGAACGAATTAAGTCTGATGCGGCACCCATCTGGGCACGGGGTACTAGCCCGTCGTCGAAATACCCAAACGTGCACGAATTCGGGAAAACAAGCCTGCTGAAGTAGCAGCTGCACGCTGCGCGTGTGCAGATTCTGGCTTGCGCGATGGCGCTTGTGCTGCGGGTCGCGCTACAGGTTGCCGAGGCTGAGCCACGCTATCTGCTGCGGGCACCATGAAGGGCTTGACCGCTAAAAAACCAGAGGCATGCAACGCTTGCAAAAACTCTGAACACGCCTGCATGGGCTGGCCAGAAGTGCGCTGCAAGTTTTCTAACGTGTTGGCGCCGCTGGCCATGAACGCTGCCAGCTTTAACTTTGAAGGCGTGTTGACCAGGCTGGCATGCGGCCAGCGCAGCATGCGCAACCTGTCAGTCGGCAACAACGCTAGCGGCGCCACCACCATCGCCGCCACGGGAGCGATCGGCAGTTCAGCTGGTTTTTTAAGCGCAGCGACCGGGCTGGCGGCAATGACCGCACGCGGCAATGACGGCACAGATGGCACCGACAGCCCGGGAATTATGGGCGCAACGGCAGGCAATGCCCTCTGGATTGGCAAGTTGGCTGGAATCGTTCCGGCAAACTCGGCGCTTACCGACGTGGTGGGTACAAACTGTGAATGGGTACTGCCTTCTTGGGGCAGTTGCCAAAGATACAGCGGCTGGGAATCAGCCGATTTTTCGCTGCCGCTTGACGAGGGGTACCCATCGCCGTCCGCACCAGAGTTGTAGGCAAAGTTAACCGTGCTTGCCGACTGCAGGCGAGCCGTGACCAGCAGCTTGCCCATGCGGTTGAGCTCCCGCTCCAGTTCATCTGGTCGCAACGGCCTGTCTAGCTTGGCATATTCATCGAGGGCTAACACGCCCATTCGCAGCTTCCGGGGGCCGGTAGCGGCGGCGTTGGCGTCTGGCGGCTCGCCTTCGTCGCCTAAAAAGGTCAAGTCTGCGGCTTGTTGCTCATCGTCGTTTTGCTGCGCCTTGTACACCCAGCGCTGCTTGGTGCGGCTGTCCAGCATGCGCACAAAAGATTTAAGCAACATTGCCTCGCGCGCGGCCATGCCGATAACGCTGAAGGTAAGAGGGGTGCGGCCAGACTTCATTGCTAGAGTGCAGTGCTGGTGTTAAACCTTGTCACTGGAAAAGGCAGGCGCTGCCGCCAAAGTAGGGGGCGCCTGCGGGTGCTGAATGCCAACAAAGTGCGTCACGGTGCCGGTTGCGTCGCGCACCGGCGAAATAAACAACTGGTTCAAAAACAAAGAGCCGTCTTTGCGGTAGTTACGCAGCGTGGCAAAGCCGTTTTTTTGCGCCTTGATGGCACTGCGAATGGTCTCGATGCCGGGCTGATCTTTGTCAGTGCCCTGCAAAAATCGGCAGTTGCGGCCCAAAATTTCACTCGACTGATAACCGCTCATGTGTTCAAACATGGCGTTAACGAAAACAATTGGCATGTCTGGGGCGCGCGCGTCCGAAATGACTACGCCCGCATTCAGCGCCTGCCATTGCCGCTTGAACGGCTCGGAATCGACTTGTTGCTGTGCGTGGATCAGCGCGGTGATATCGGTGATGGCAATTACTTTGTAGGTGCCGCGTGTCTCGCTGCGAACCGAGCTGAACTTGAGTAGCACATGGCGCGGCTCGGTACCACCCGGCCCGGGCCTGATGATGGGAAAGTCACCATGGCAATCTGGCGCGTCGAGCTTTTGCACTGTCTCTTGTGAAAAGCCGAGGCCTTGAAGAAGCTCTGAAAATGGCCACCCCAGCGTAACCAGCGCGTCAACGCCCAGCAGCTCGGCGCCTTTGGGGTTAAACATCGCCACGCGCGACTTGTCGTCCACCACGCACAGCCCCATGCTGGCGCCTTGAAGCCAATCAAGCAGCAAAGTGTTCTCGAACGCCTCGTCGCTTTCGGCTGAAATAAGTTTGTTATCTGGTGTCACCGTGTTAATGGTAAGTGCGGCATTCCGGGTCTACAGCAGAGGCCGCTTAATTTAGGCGGGTTGTGAGAAGAAGTTCGCAATACAGAATTGCGAATCAGCGAAAACCCAACAATTATTCATAGCAGAATTGTATTGTTACATATTGCCCTGCGGATTTAGAGGGCATTCGTGACCGCGGCCTTTTAGGCTTTGAGCACATAATTCAATGCCGAAATAGCGGTTTAACTCAATGAATACGGGCGCGAGCAGCTATATTTTAAATAGCGATTTTGCGTTACTAAGCTACCGCAACCACAGCGCGCGGCAGTTCTGTTTGGGCGATGAATCAACAAAACTTCAGATTTATAGCCTTCGGGAAAGACCGCGCATTTCCCGACTCGGTTGTCTGCCCGATCTGCCCAGTCTGCCCGCGCAGCAGCAGGTTTAAACCGCCAAGTCTTTTTCGACTTCTTGCACTTTGCGGCGCGCCAAAGCCAAATTCGACTTGGCTTTGTCGAGCACGATGTAGATAAACAGGCCTTCTTTACGAGCCATCGGGCGAATGATGTGGTATTGCTTTCCCAGGGTGATCAAAATGTCTTCAATCACGTCAGACAGGCCGAGCGCGCGCATGGTTTTCATTTTGGCGCGAACCACTTCGGTGTTGCCAGCGGCAGCCACTTCCATGTCAACACCTGAGCCAATTTGGCCCAAAATCATGCCGCTGCTGGAGTCAACCAGGCAGGCGCACAGGGCGCCGTCGCAGGTCAAAAGTTCTTGCATTGCTTGGTTAATCGTTGCCATTAAAAATCTCCAAAAATCAAAAAAGAAAACGCAGAAAAGAAAACTGCTTGCGTGGCGCTCAAACGCAAGCTGCTGAAAACTCACCTCAAAACAGTTTTTTTAACCCACTACCGCTGCTGTGCCAACCCCGCCGGTGTCGGGCGCGACTGTGCCAACACGCGGCGCAGCGCCTCTACATGTGCGCCCCACGGGCCCCAAGCCATGTCGCCTTTGGCAGCAACGCACACCAGCACCAGGCCAGGGTCGTCGCAGCACGGAAACAGCGCCACTACCCGGTTAGCAAACGAATAAGCCGCCGACTGCAGGCCACCCAGGGCGGTCAGCTGCGATGCCAGCCGGTCTTTGATGCGCCAAAATTCAATCGCGGTTTCGCCAATGCGCTCAATCTCGGGGCTGGCCCCGGCGAAGTGCCAGGCCATGCCGGTAGCGGTTTCTACTAGCGCGCAGCCATCAATGCCGGGGTAGGTGGCAAGGGTTTGCAAATGCGCGACGACTGCTGCACTGTTGGGCATATTCAAATCGCTTCAGTTGCGCGTCAAAATACGTCGGCTATTAAGCCGCTTGCAAGGCAGCTGCTGCCTTTTTTGAGTAGTACAGCACCTGGCCCACCACCGCGTCGGCGCCGGCAACGGTGCTGACAATCAACGACACATCGTCTCGGCGCACCTGCACAATGGCAATGTAGCCGCCAGCGGCTTCGAGCACCATGCTGTGGCACACGCCCAACTGGCTTTCTTCGCCCGCCATGGCGCCCAGCGCCGCAAGCGAGCTGGCCATGGCCGACAAGCGGGCAATTTGAGCGGTGTTTTCAACCCGTGCGGCGACTTCAAAGCCGTCTTCTGTCGAAATAACTACGGCTTTGATACCTTTGACTTCTTGCATCAAGTCGTTCAGCGCAGCGTCGCAGGCGCGCTGCAAAGGTGCATTTATTTCCATATCAATTGCTTTCCGCTTTGGTTTCAAGTTGCAGCAGCAGCAGCTCAAGCAACTGCGTGACCTGCGCGGCGTCGCGCACGTCTGCGGCCAGCACCGGGCACAAAATGCCGCGTGCCGCAAGGTGGTCTGAAAACTGCTCTAAGTCTGGGCTGGCGTGGGTTTCGGTGCGGCCTACCGCCACTACGCAAGCGGTGTCGTTGATCAGCTGCTTGAACCCATCGACGTACATGTCCAGGTCGGCCAGCGGGTCGGGCTGGCGGTTGTCGATCAATATGATCAGGCCCAGCGCACCTTTGGACAAAATCTTCCACATGAAGTCAAAGCGCTTTTGGCCGGGCGTGCCGTAAAGGCGCAACTTGTCGCCGCCTTCCAGCGTGACTTCACCGTAGTCCATGCCAACGGTCGTCATTTCTTTGGACAAGCCAGAATCGTTATTGCGCACGTCGGTCGACATCGGCGGAATTTCGCTCACCTGCCCAATAGCCGTGGTTTTACCCGCTCCGGTGGTGCCGCTAAAGAGAATTTTGTGTTCAGCCATAACAAATCAGTTTTGCAGCATTGTGGAGCAAGGCCGAGTACTTTCGGCCAGTAACGCGCTAATTTTCAGACGTTGTGTGAACTTTTAATACCTAAACCGGCCCGAATGCGGTCGAGCAGTCCCGGCTTGGCAAACGCAACTGCGGCGCTGGGCAGGTTGAGTATTTCATGCGGCCCTGGGGTGCGTTCTTGCGCAGTGTTGATCAGCAACTCGGCGTTTTGCAAGTCTGTTGTAAATGCGCGGCAAATCGCCAAAGGCAAAGCAGAGCGGCGTTGTAACTCATTTAAGCTCAGCGCTCGCCCCGACAACAGCGTGGCCAGGCGCATGCGACCCGTGCCCACCAAAAATTTTGACGGTGGCCATTGTTTCAGTCGAAAAAGTTGCTCGCCGTCGCCGTCGCTCTCTAGCGCTTTGTTCGCAGCCATGAACGAAGCGCTGCTGCTGCTGGCCTGATGCTGAACCGCCTGGCCGCCAACCCGGTTCAATTCAGCAGCCAGCTTGTTGTGCTGAATTGGCCACGTCAGGTGCATGGCGCGCTCGCTCCCTGCCCCGACTGACAACACCGGCTGAGCCACTGGGTGATAGTGCTTGTAAAGGGTGGGCGGGTACCACTCGGCGACCACCAGCAAATCGACCCGAAAGTCCGCTGTTGCGGGGCGGTAAATCCATTTTTGATTGGTGACGTGGTCCAGCAAGCGCACGAAAGACTTGAACAGCACTTCTTCGCGCGAGGACATGCCCTCTAGCGAAAAGCTGAGCTTGGTGCGTTCGAAATCAGTGGTGGGAAAACCGGGCATCAGCCGTTACCGATCAGCGTTCTGCTTGATTGTTTTCGAGGTGCTGAATCCCAACAAAGTGGGTAACCACACCGTTGGCGTCTTTGACCGGCGATATGAACAGCTCATTGACAAACAAGCTGCCGTCTTTTCGGTAATTGCGCAGCTTGGCGTAGCCGTTGGTTTGGGTGCTGATAGCAGTGCGGATGGCTGCCAAGCCCGGCTGATGCGGCTCACTGCCCTGCAAAAACCGGCAATTGCGCCCCAACACTTCGCTTGAGGCGTAGCCGCTCATTTGTTCAAACATGGGGTTGACGTAAACGATCGGCATGTCTGGCTGGCGTGCGTCCGATATAACGACCCCCGCATTAAGCGCCTGCCATTGGCGGCGGTAGGATTCCGAATCGACCTGGCGCTGCGCCTGCAGCAGCTCGGTAATGTCGGTAATCGCTATCATTTTGAATTTGTCAAAGTCCGCGTGGGTAGCCGCCGACACGCCGGTGGCTCTAAACAGCAGCTCAATTTTTTTGCCGCGGCGCAGGCAGGCAGCATGGCGCTGGCCATGAAACCCCAGTCGAGCCAGCCAGTCGACCACGCCGGGTTCAAAATCAACAGCCTGCACGGCCTTGGCAAACGGCTGGTTTAAAACATCGACACCCACCACACCCAACATGGCGCAAGCCGCACGGTTCAACATCACGACCAAGCCGGCGTCGTCGATGGCGCACAAACCCACGTCAGCAGAGTTGAGCCACGCTGTCAGTAAAGCATGCTCTAGCTGATCGTTGTCCTTAGAAGTTGTCGCCGCCTGATTGCTCATGCTTGCCCCGTATTTCTCATTTGCAACTCATTGTGTCGGTAAACAACGCTTTTCAAGTGACAACTCGCTGTTCAGCGATGTTTTTAGTTCTTTTGTAGTAGAAGGCGTCTCTCCTTTACAACGTATGCGTAGGATTTTTTTGATTATGCAAACTGGCTCATCTTAAATTTTTCAATGTTCGTCTTTCATCAAGTTGACACAGTTAACATCGGGCGCTGTCAGTTTGGCGCAAAACATCTAAATACCTCAGCCTTAACTTACTTTTTTGCCTGCGATGACCGCTACTAGAACTTTGCTTTACGTCCGCACCCCGCAAGGCCGAGCCGTAGCGTTCACGCCCGATGCAAAGCTGTCACCAGAACTGAAGGCAATGCTCAAGGCAGTTGACGGCAAAATCAGTGTGGCCGAGTTGGTGGTGCAGTTTGCAGATGCAGACGCCGCAGACCTGCTTGGCCAGCTGGACGTCGCCGGGCTGATCAAGTTGCGGGAAGACCGCTCAATTGATTTTCAAAACAACGCTGCTGCGCCGCTAGCGATCCCGCCTGCCGCGCCGGTTGCCGACTTTGCCCCCACAGACGCTGGTCAGCTAGAACCGCTTTCGGCAAGTGCGATGGCAAATAGCCTGCCAGCCACACAGCCGCAGCCGGCCGAGCTCAATACCGGCTTGGCCCTGATTGTTGATGTCATGTCCACTTTTGTGCTGACCCACTTGCCGCAGCAGGCCTTTACGGTGCTGGCCAAGCTTGAAGGGTTTAAAACGCTCGCTGAGCTGGAAGCCGAGCTGCCTGACTATTCCGTGCTGGCCAAGGCCTCTGGCCCCGTCGGCGTGGTGCACTTGGCCGACGTTACCGAGCGCGTGCGCGAAGCGGCTGCGGCTTAAGCGCAACACTGCTTTGATGCAGGTTTGCGCTGGTTTCAGCCGTGCGCGCCACCGCTGACAGCAACGATCGCAACCAGGCACAGCTTTGCGAGCCTTGGGTGCGGTTGTGCCACAGCTGATAAAACCGCATCACCGGGAAATCAATCGGTGAGCGCAGTACTGCCAGCGGCAACTGGCGGGCGTAGTGCTCTGCAAAATGGCGGCTGGTGGTAAAAATCAAATCGGTGCCTGCCAGCAGCCCAGGGGCCAAGCCAAAGTAGGGCACGGTCACGGTGGCGCGGCGGCTCAAGCGCAGGGCAGCCAGGTGCGACTCCACAACACCACGCTGCATTACGCTGTAGGCCAGCGGAACCACGTGAGCCCCGTTCAGGTAGTCGGCCACGCTCAATTGCCCGCCCGCGCTAGGGTGCTCGCGGCTGACCAGACACACCACTTCGTCTTCCAGCAAAATTGACATGCGCAAATGCTCTGGCGGCTGCGGCCAGTTGCCAATGACCACGTCAAGCTCACCGTTGGCCAGCGCTGCTTCGTAGTCGTAGTCGTTGCCCAGCGGCTGAAGCAGCAGCCGGGCATGCGGCGCAGTCATTCGCAGGTAGTTAACCAAACTGGCCATTAAAGGCGGTGCCAGATAGTCGGGGGTACCAATGCGAAAGGTCAACTTGGTGCTTGCCGGGTCAAACTCAGCGGCCGGCGCAAGCAGGCTTTCGATTTCGCCCAGCACAACGCGCACAGACGCTTCAAGCTGCAAGGCGCGCTCAGTGGGCACCATGCGCTGCTTGTCTTTAACCAGCAGTGGGTCTTTCAGAATGTCCCGCAGTCTTTTTAAGGCAGCTGACACTGCGGGCTGCGACTGCTCGAGCCGGGCCGCCGCACGCGACACACTGCGCTCGGCCATCAATGTGCTGAACACGCGCAGCAAATAAGTATCAAACGGGTCGTTGGCTCGGGTCATGATAAAAAACAAGGTTGCGCACGCATTTGGTGCTGCGGGGTTCATTACTTGGCAGCCGGGTTATGGCCGGTATAAGCGGCAAGCGATTGGCGTGCCAGTCACTGCGCCGTATATTCAAAGCAAACATACCTTAAGTTTATTCAGCTTTCAGGAACCCCTCATGAAAACCGCCGTTGACTGTTTCACATCTAGCACCTTGTTGTCACGCCGCTCGGCCCTGCAATGGGCGGCGGCAGGCGCTGCTGTGTTGGCCCTGCCCGCTTACGCAAACTGGCCCGACAAAACCATCAAAATTGTGGTGACGTTCCCGCCCGGCGGGTCGAGTGACGTAGTGGCGCGGCTGCTGGCTGAGCAGCTCACCAAAAAACTCGGCCAGAGCGTGGTGGTAGACAACAAGCCCGGCGCGGGCGGCACGATTGGCGGCGCGTTCGTGGCCCAGTCCGCGCCCGACGGTTACACCCTCATGTTGTCTAACACCACGCCGATTGCGCTCGGCCCCTTCACGCTTGACAAACTGCCCTATGACCCGATAGAGGCGTTCACTCACGTGAGCTACTTGGGCTCTGCCCCGCTGGTCATCATGGCCAACCCCAAGGCCAATATGACCAGCGTGGCCGATATTGAAGCTGCTGCGCGCAAAACTGGCAGGGTCGATTTTGGCTCCGGCGGACCGGGCTCGATTGGCCACATTCACGGTGAGCTGATGAAAAAACTCATGGGTGTTAATTTGCAGCATGTGCCGTATCGCGGCGGCGCGCCCATGACCACCGACCTGATTGCAGGCGTCATCCCGATTGGGATTGATGTCATCACGTCTTACGTTCCGTTTTTTAAGTCTGGGCAATTGGTGCCGCTGGCGGTGACGTCCGCCAGTCGCTCGGCTTTGATGCCTGACGTTCCCACTGTGGGCGACCTGGGCTACCGCAAGCTGGTGCTTGAAAACTTTTTCGGCTTAAGCGGCCCAGCCAAGTTGCCAGCAGACATGGTGGCTCGCCTGAACGCCGCCTGCAACGAGGTGCTGGCCATGCCTGAATTGAAGAAAAAGTTTGCCGACCTTGGCATCAGCACTGCGCCCACCAGCGCCGCCGGGTTCAACAGTTTTGTAAAAGATCAAGTCGCTGTACTGGGGCCAGCGGTAAAAGGCGCTGGCGTAAAACTGTGACGGGTTTAGGCGCGCACCAAGCTGCGCACCCGCTCACTCAGTGGGGGTAGAAAGCTGCGGTCAAACAGCTCGCTAGCGGCGGGGTGATGCGGCAGGTTTTTGGTGGTGACTAGCAAGTCAATGCCGCGCTCAAAGCGGGCATCGTCCAAGTCGCCAATACCCAGCGCCGCACCCTCGGCATGGCTCATTTCAAGCTGCAAAGTGCCAGTCAAGCGGCGGTAGTTAGATTCGCGGTTAAGGGCAGGGTTGCGCCTGGCAAGTGCGTCAATGGCGGCCGATGGGTCGGCAATAGTGTCAACGAGACCACGATTAAAAGCCCGCAACAACTTGCACACGGTTTCCGGCTCAGTCGATGCCAGCTCGCGGGTCACGAGCAATGCCATGCCATACAGCTCTGGCACATGGTCGTGGTACTGCAGGTAACGCAAGGCTTGGGGGTCAAGCGCCGCGTCAATAGACGCTGCAATCAGCGTGTTGACGAAGCCAAACATGCCGTCCCACTTGCCCGCTAGTAACTCGGGCACCATGGCGCTGTGCGGGGCGGCGTCTGTCACGATGCGCACAGCAGTCGCATTGAGCCCGGTCTTTTTGCAAAACTCAGGGAACAGCAACATCGCCGCATCTTGCGGGTGAGCGGCCAGCAGCTTTCCCGGCAGGTCTTGCGGCGTGCGAATATTGCTGGTTGTGGGCACGGCAATCGTGTACGGCGATGCGTTATAGCTGGCAAACACAGCCACTGGCGAATGGGGCAAACCGCTGGCGACATGCGCAATCAGCGCGTTAATGTCGCCATAGCCCACGTCAAAACCGCCGGCTGCCATTTTTGGTACGGTGTTGGCAGCGGTGTCGCCTTCTGTAAATTCAACGCTCAGCGCCTCGCCACGCAGGTAGCCGCGATCGTCTGCCAAAAATAGCCATGCCTGCGGGCCAGAGTAAAAAGTGTTGAGCTGCATGCGCAGCGGTTGGCGGCGCAAAGCTGAAGGGGCGGTCATTTGCCAATTGTGAAGTGACCACAAGCGCCCGCCTATAGCAAAGCACTTATTTGGCGTATTCGGTGTTAACGAACCACACTTAAAAACGCCCGCGCGGCGTCGCGCAGTTCGGCTGCGTCTTGTGGGTTGCGGCCTGCCTCTAGTTCGGCGCGCTCCATCAGGTTTTGCGCCACGCCTGGTGCGGGGGTGGCTTGAGCAGCTGCATCTGGCGAGATGAAATCAGCGATTTGTTTGAGCAATTCAGTCATGGCGATGCGCTTGGTTAGCGCGAAAAGTTGCGATGAATTAAATATACGGGTTTTCCCTTAATCTGCAAGGCCGCGTCGCCGATTTTTCGATGCAATAAACGCATAACCTGACCGGCTGGTCAGCATGCGCGAGAATGGGGAGGTGAATATTCAGCTCATGTCAGATCTCCATTTGGAGTCCAACCCCCACTTTGTGCCGCAGCCCGCGCCGGGCGCAGACGTGCTGGTGCTGGCCGGTGATATTGGCTCTTATCAAAACACTTCGGCGCTGACCCGTTTAGACATTGCCGACTTTGGTTTGGGGCGTTTTGCCAACTGGCCGTGCCCGGTGGTGTTTGTGCCCGGCAACCATGAGTACGACGGTCAGGAATTTAACGAGGCGCACGCCCGGCTGCACGACGCCTGCCAGCGCCTGGGCTTGGTGTGGCTGGAGCAAGCCGTGCAAGTGATTGCCGGGGTGCGTTTTGTGGGCTGCACGCTGTGGACTGATTTTGATTCGCCAACGTCGGCCCGCGCGTTGAGCAGCCCGGTGACCCTGGGGCAGCAGCTGGTAGCGCGCGACAAGGCTTTTCGGGCTGCCGACTTTTACTTGAAGAAAAACCACGCCTTGAGCGGTGGCCAGCCCATGATGGCTGAAGCGGTGCGCGAGTTAGGGCTGCAAAGCCAGGCTTGGTTGCGGCAAGTGCTTGCCCAGCCAGCCGACGAAAAGACAGCACAAAAGACGGTAGTGGTGACTCACTTTGCGCCGAGTCTTCTCAGCGCCGACCCGCGTTACGGAATCAGCCCCGGCACGGCCGGCTTTTGCAATGCGTTAGATGACCTGTTACCCAGCGCACAACTTTGGTTACACGGCCACCTGCATTGTCCGTCAGACTATTGGGTAGGGAATTGCAGGGTGGTGGCCAACCCGCTGGGCTACGCCCGCAAAAACGAGCAGGCTGGTTTTAAGCCGCAGAGCTGCATCACGGTGTAAGCAGGGCGGGGCTAAATGCCTCAGTTGCTTTAAAATGTTACCAAGCGGTATAAATAATAACCTAGTGGTTTACTTTATTACTGATTGGATATATATTCTGTTCACACCAACCTTCTGGTGTTTTTCAACACATCTTTTTTGAGGACAACATCATGAAAAAATCATTACTCGCCTTGGCCCTGACCGCTGGTTTTGCTTTGTCTGCACAAGCTGCAGACATCGTTGACACCGCTATCAAGGCTGGCAACTTCAAAACCCTGGTCGCCGCTGTACAGGCCGCTGGCCTGGTTGACACACTCAAGGGCAAAGGTCCGTTCACCGTGTTCGCGCCGACTGACGAAGCCTTCGCCAAAATCCCGAAAGAAACCCTGGACGGCTTGCTCAAAGACAAAGCCGCCTTGTCCAAAATTTTGACGTACCACGTTGTGGCCGGCAAAGTCATGGCCAAAGACGTCAAGCCGGGCATGGTTAAAACCGTGCAAGGCGGCGACATCACGCTGGCCACCGAAGGCGGCGTGACCGTGAATGGCGCAAAAGTGGTGGCCGCTGACGTTGCTGCTGACAATGGTGTGATCCACGCGATTGACACCGTGATCATGCCGAAGTAACCGCCGGGTTAGCTACTGGCGTCTTCGCCGGAGTTCTAACCGGCTCACCACGGGCGCGACTAGCTATTGAATTAATAGCTGCTCGCGCCCGTATTTATTGGCTTACAAGATTATTAGCTCTTTCAGCATCTGTTTTAGCGGACTTTAAGGGCTTTTGTCGGAGGGTTAACCGCTGCTTAAACGCTTAATCGTGCAACCACTTTCGTGGCACGCAACTCCCCTTGCGCAAGGCATTGAACTGCTTGCCCTGGCAGTCATGACTGTACTGCTGCCACTGGCGCCCTTTGCTTGCGCGGTGATTGCTGGCCGCTGGCATTATTTGCGCCGCTACGGTCACACCGTCAAGCAGTCGGCGCGCACTGTCAGGGCGCTGCACCACGCCAGCGTGATTGCCCGAAACATTGAAATGGCCATCGAACGGTCATTTGAAGTCGCTTTTGCCCCAACCGCTGCGGCCAACAGCATTGAAGGAAGCTGCACCCACTGCGGCCGCTGCTGCCTCAACAGCGCCTGCGTGTTTTTAACCTGGACTGGCGACGGCTTCTCAACCTGCTCAATTCACAACAACTGGTTTTGGAAATTGACCAGCTGCGGCAGCTACCCGGTGAACGCCCGCAGCATTGCGGTGTACGGGTGCCCGTCATTCAGGGTGATTCCGATTCGCGTCATTGCCCTGCCGCCAGAGCGTTCGCGGGCCGGGCAGAGTCCCAAAACGCTATAAATTTAAGAGCTGTTCACGCCCGTATTACTTGGGCTGCAGCCCTATTTGTGCCCTAAAAAGGGCCAATAATGACGATCAATGGCGATCAACGTCGATTAAGGCCATCAAAACAAGTCGCCAGCACGATGTCAATGATCTGCTCGTCGGTGTGCTGGCCGCCCGCTTTCAAAA
>JANOWB010000121.1:0-3088 GCA_031417695.1 Polaromonas sp. | reverse complement strand
CACTGCCGTCAAACACATAGTCGGTTGAAAAATGCACCAGCCATGCACCCGCCGCAGCCGCCGCCGCGGCCATAACGCCTGGGGCCGCAGCGTTGACAAGATGTGCCGTTTCCGTCTCGCTTTCAGCCTTGTCTACCGCCGTGTAGGCCGCTGCATTAACTACGACATCGGGTGCGACCCGTTGTACGGTATCAAGAATGCCGCGCAAATTAGCAAGATCACCACAAAAATCCGTGCTGTAACGATCCAGCGCCACCAACTCGCCCAGCGGGCTCAGGCTGCGCTGCAGTTCCCAACCCACCTGCCCGTTGGCACCGAACAACAAGATTTTCAAACCGCAGCCTCTGGCGTTTGACCATAGTGTTTGGTTGTCCACTCACGGTAACTGCCACTTTGCACGTTGGCCACCCAATCGGCGTTGGCCAGGTACCAGGCAACTGTTTTGCGAATACCTGTGTCGAAGGTTTCGCTCGGGCGCCAGCCGAGCTCACGCTCGATTTTGCTGGCGTCAATGGCGTAGCGGCGGTCGTGGCCCGGGCGGTCTTTAACGTACGCGATTTGGCTGCTGTAGGGCTGGCCATCGGCTCGGGGCCGCAGCTCGTCAAGCAGCTTGCACACCGTGTGCACGATGTCGATATTGGGCATTTCGTTCCATCCGCCTACGTTGTACACACTGCCGGGCGTGCCCGCAGCCAGCACGCGGGAAATGGCGCTGCAATGGTCTTTAACGTACAGCCAATCGCGAATTTGCTGGCCATCGCCATAAACCGGCAGCGGCTTGCCAGCCAGCGCATTGACGATCATTAGCGGAATCAACTTTTCAGGAAAATGGTACGGGCCGTAATTGTTGCTGCAGTTAGTCGTCAAAACCGGCAGACCGTAGGTGTGGTGGTACGAGCGCACCAGGTGGTCGCTGGCCGCTTTGCTGGCTGAGTACGGGCTGTTGGGTGCGTAGGCGTGGGTTTCGGTAAAGGCCGCGTCATTGGGGCCTAGCGAGCCATACACCTCGTCGGTTGACACATGCAAAAACCGAAAAGTAGATTTCGCCTCACCGTTTAATCCGCCCCAGAAGGCACGCACCGCCTCAAGCAACTGAAAGGTGCCGACGATATTGGTTTGAATGAAGTCTTCAGGCCCATGAATCGAGCGGTCAACATGCGACTCGGCCGCAAAATTAATAACCGCGCGCGGCTGGTGGGTGGCCAACAACTGCTTGACCAGCGCCGCATCGCCGATGTCGCTCTTGACGAAAACATGGCGACTGTCAGCCTGCAGAGTTGCCAAATTTTCAAGATTACCGGCGTAAGTCAGCTTGTCGAGGTTAACAATTGGCTCGCCTGACTGGGCAAGCCAGTCAAGCACAAAGTTTGCGCCAATAAAACCAGCGCCACCGGTGACTAAAAGCATGGGAATCCTTGGGTTTGCAGCGCCTATTGACTGCGCCCAAATTATCCCATGCAGGCCGAGGGACGGTTGTTAGAAATGAATGCCACGCATCATTTCGGCCATGGCGGCCGCTTCGGCTGAAAGCCCTGGCTTAGCCGCTTTTTCGCCTGCTACGCCCTTGGCAGCAGAGCTGTCGGGGAACATTCTGAAAGTGGTGTTCATCAAAATTTGCGTCACGCGCGGGGCCACGGCATGCAGCAGCTCTACGGTTGTACCCAAACGTGTCGCCACGCGCACCGGCTTGTCTATGCAAGCCCGCACCACCATGTCGGCCGCTTCTTGCGGGTCTAGCAGCGGCATGTTGTCGTAAATTTTGGTGGGCGCCGTCATCGGGGTGCGCACCAGCGGCATATTGACCGTGGTAAACGTGATGCCCTGGTCTTGAAATTCGCTGGCGGCGCAGGCTGTCCACGCGTCAAGCGCGGCTTTAGACGCTACGTAGGCAGAAAAGCGCGGCGCATTCACCAGCACGCTGATGGAGCTCAAATTAACTACATGCCCCTTGCGCTTGGCAACCATGCCCGGCAACAAGCCCATCGTGACGCGCAGCGAGCCAAAGTAGTTCAGCTGCATGGTGCGCTCGTAGTCATGAAAGCGGTCGTAGCTGGCTTCAATGGCGCGGCGAATCGACCGGCCCGCGTTGTTGATCAAAAAGTCAACGCCGCCGTGCACTTCTTCAAGTGTTTTGGTGAACGCTGCGCAGCCAACGGCGTCCGCAATGTCAACTGAGTAAGTGAACACTTTGGCGTCTTTACCAGCGTAGGCCATGATCTCTTTTTTAGCCTCGGCCAGCTTGTCTTCGCCGCGCCCGCAAATAATCGTGATGGCACCCGCCTCGGCAAACTTGCACGATGCCGACAAGCCAATGCCTGACGAGCCGCCGGTAACCAGCACCACTTTGCCGCCCACGGTGCCTTTGAGTGAACGGTCAACGTGCAGCGCCGGGTCCAGGTGACGCTCCCAGTAGTCCCACAGCCGCCAGGCGTAGTCGCGCAGGTTCGGGCATTCAATGTTCGAGCCCTTCAGCGCAGCCGTCATGTCGCGGCTGTCAAAGCGCGTGGGGTAGTTGATGAAGGCCATCATGTCTTCGGGCACGCCCAAATCTTTCATGACAGCTGCGCGCACGCGGCGCACGGGGGCCAAAGCCATCAAGCCTTTTTTAACGCTTTTTGGAATAAACCCGAGCAGCGCGGCATTGATGAAAATGTTCATCTTGGGCGCATGCGCTGCTTTGCTGAAAATGTCCAGCACATCGCCCACGCGGTAGCCGACTGGGTCAACCAAATGAAAGCACTTTTTGGCAATGGCGGGTTTGTGGCTGATGTGGTCGAGCGCGTCGACCACAAAATCAACCGGCACGATGTTCACGCGGCCACCTTCCAGGCCCACCGACGGCATCCACGGCGGCAGCAGCTGGCGCATGCGCTGAATCAGCTTGAAAAAATAATACGGGCCGTCGATTTTGTCCATCTCGCCGGTGGTGCTGTCGCCCACGACCATTGCCGGGCGGAAAACTGTCCATGGCACTTTGCATTCTTTGCGAACGATTTTTTCGCTTTCGTGTTTGGTTCTGAAGTACGGGTGCTCGTAGTTTTCAGCCTCTTCAAACATGTCTTCGCGGAACACGCCTTCATACAAGCCC
>JANOWB010000120.1:0-2180 GCA_031417695.1 Polaromonas sp. | reverse complement strand
GTGCGTCTGGTCGTCAGCAAAGCGCGGCACGCGGACGATTTGCTCGAAGAGTTAGACCGTGAACTTGACCTGCTGGTAGGCACACCCGCCAGCGAGATTGACACCACGCTGCTGATCCACCCCACGCTGTTTGAAGACTTTCTGGACTTCAATGACTTCCTCGAAATCGCTGAAGGCGTGGTCGATGAACATGAGCTGGAAGGAGTGGTTCAGCTGGCCAGTTTTCACCCGCAGTTTCAGTTTGATGGCACTGAGCCAGACGATATCAGCAACTACACCAACCGTGCGCCGTTTGCCATTTTGCATTTGCTGCGAGAAGAAAGCGTTGAACGCGCGGTCGAGGCATTTCCCCAAGCTGATGCGATTTTTGACTCCAATATCGCTACGCTTGAAAAGTTGGGGCTGAACGGCTGGAAGGCTTTGGGCTTGTAGTTACCTGCGGCGTTCAAGCACTTAGGTGCGCTGCAGCTTTTTACGCACCAAATGAATATTGCCGCGCAGCGCATACAGCTCGTCGGTGTATGACAAAGGCACCGCAATTTTTTCTGCCTTGCCTTCAAGCGCGTCAAGTTCTTTGAGCAGCTCTTGCCTGCCTGCTGACGGGTTGTCTTTTTCAGCGCTGCGCAGCTCAATGCTGCGCAGCTGCGCGTACCACCTGAAAATGCGCGAGCGCACCCTGAAGGCGTACAGCGGCGGCACGATGCGCGACAGCGGCAGCAGCAGCGCCAAAATAATACTGAGCACCAGCCACATGCGGTCAATTAAATTAGCCACCCAAAAATTTAAGTAGCGCTGCAGAACTGGTGGGCCGGTTTTTATTGCGCGCTCGGCTTCTTTGGCAATTGGCAGTTCGTTGTTTTCAATGCTCGGGTAGGCCCGCGCGCGCTTGAACCAGCCTGCGCCGCCGTGAATCTGGTTGCCAGCTTGCGCAAACAACTGCAGCAGGGCTGGGTGCGTAGTGTTGCGCGTGACCAGCGCGGTAGTGGGCGCGACCAGGCGCACATCGTCTGGCGGAATGTTGCTGGCCAGGTCGACCACGCCGCGCGGCAGCCGCACGGCACTCAAAAAATCGAAGCGGCGTGAATACGCGTCGCTCTGCGCAAAGTTCATCAGCTTGACGCCAGGTGTTTGCAGCAGCATTTGCACCATCTGCGATTCCGGCGCTGACGCAAACACAATCGCATCGAGCTCACCACTTAAAAAAGCAACCGTGGCAGGCGTTTGATCCAGGTTTGACATGCTCAGGCTGGCAGAGTCAACGCGGTTGCTCTCGAGCAGTTTGGCCATCAGCGCGGGAACGCCGCTGCCGGTAATGCCCAAGTTGACTTTCAAGCCCTTGAGCTGTGTGAGCGCCGTCAAGTCGCCACTGGCGTTGACCTTTCTGGCTGATTCTTCGCGGTAAAACAGCCACACCGGCTCAACAAACAAGCTGCCCAGTGAGCTGAGCGATTCTTGATCTGCATCGCTATACGCGCTGGTGCCGCCCTGCACAAAACCCATGTCTGCTTTGCCTTCGCGCAGCAATTGCAAATTGGCGGCTGAGCCGTCGGTGGGCATCAGGCTAACGGTGATACCTTCAAGCGCGAGTGCCTTGGCATAGCGCTTGCCAAACTCTTCGTAAGCACTTTGCGCCGGGCCCGTAGCCAGTGTGACGCGCTTGGGCGGATTCGGGTCAAGCCACCAGTAGGCGAGCGCCAGCAATGCGACTGCCAGCAAGACAAAAGGGCCCAGCGATATGGCCAGATCGCGAATAGAAAGCAGGGTGTAGCGGATGGCTTTGGGCATAGAAAGCACCATAACACGCCGATCATCATTTAGGACTGAAAAACCCACTTTTTAGGTATTAATAATGCCTGTAGACCAATATATTCAGGCGCAAGCAGCTATTAATTAAGGAGCAAATAGTTTTTTGGTAACTAGCGTCGCCGCATCAACCAGTAAGCTGCCGGAATCACAAACATCGACAACAGCGGTGCTGTCACCATGCCGCCCACCATGGGCGCGGCAATGCGCTGCATGACTTCACTGCCCGTGCCGCTGCCCCACAGTATCGGCAGCAAGCCTGCCAGAATCACGGCCACCGTCATGGCCTTCGGCCGCACACGCAGCACCGCCCCTTCACGTATCGCGTCCAGCAGGCTGGGCGCGCTGTTGTCACCACGCGCCAGCCGGTCTTCCCA
>JANOWB010000119.1:0-24690 GCA_031417695.1 Polaromonas sp. | reverse complement strand
CGCAGGTTTGAGCAAATTCGAAGCGTCCAGTGTGCCGCCAGAAGCCGCACCCGCGCCAATCAACGTGTGGATTTCATCAATGAACAAAATGCCGTTGGGCTTGTCCTTAAGCGATTTCAAAACGCCCTTCAAGCGCTGCTCAAAGTCGCCCCGGTATTTGGTACCTGCCAGCAGAGCGCCATGTCGAGCGAATACACCTGCGCCTCAGCCAAAATTTCAGGCACGTCTTTTTGCGTGATGCGCCAGGCCAGGCCCTCGGCAATCGCGGTTTTGCCCACGCCCGCCTCACCCACCAGCAGCGGGTTGTTTTTGCGGCGGCGGCACAAGATTTGAATCACGCGCTCAACTTCATAATGCCGCCCAATCAGCGGATCAATCTTGCCGTCTTTGGCAAGCTGGTTCAGGTTTTGCGTGTACTGCTCGAGCGGCGATTGCTTTTCGTTCTTTTCAGAACCGCCTTCTTCATTTTCAGCCGCGCTTTCGCCAGCTTTGGCAGGCTCGGGGGGGTCGCTCTTTTTAATGCCGTGGGCAATAAAGTTAACGACGTCAAGCCGCGTTACGCCTTGCTGGTGAAGGTAATACACCGCGTGTGAATCTTTTTCACCAAAAATGGCGACCAGCACATTCGCGCCAGTCACTTCTTTTTTGCCGTTGCCGGTCGACTGCACATGCATGATGGCGCGCTGAATCACGCGCTGAAACCCAAGCGTGGGCTGCGTATCAACATCTTCAGTGCCTGCGACTTGCGGAGTGTTGTCTTTGATGAAATTGCTCAGCGCCTTGCGCAGGTCGTCTACGTTGGCTGAACATGCACGCAGCACTTCGGCCGCGCTGGGGTTGTCGAGCAGCGCTAACAGCAAATGCTCAACAGTAATGAACTCGTGACGCTGCTGGCGAGCTTCTACAAACGCCATGTGCAAGCTGACTTCTAATTCTTGGGCAATCATTTGGTTTCCTTCGAGCTTGCTACGTTTACTACAGACTAAAACTAACTATCAAGACTTGTACCGTGTGAATATGGGTCATGATATTCACAATTCAATGGGCTCGCTCACACACTGCAGCGGATGTCCATGCTTGCGCGCCGCTTCGCTGACCTGATCAACCTTGGTGGCTGCAACGTCTTTGGAAAACACGCCGCAAACACCCTTACCATCCAAGTGGATTTTGAGCATGATCTGCGTCGCCGTTTCGCGGTCTTTATTAAAAAATTCCTGAATCACCATGACCACAAACTCCATCGGCGTGTAGTCGTCGTTGAGCAAAACCACCTGGAACATTTGCGGCGGCTTTGTTTTTTGCGGTCTGCGCTCCAGCAATACCGTGCCGCCACTGTCGTCTTCAGGCTTGTAGCCAGGAGGTTGGGGAGATTGCGGGCTTTTGGGGGGTTTCGTCGCCATGAATTTCATTCTAGCCACAGCTTGGCGCCTGTGTGCAATGGGGGCATAGAAAAAGAAATGGTGGCGCGGGTGCGACATTCAAGCGCCCCATTAAAAAAACCGCACCGGGTTGCCCCGATGCGGTTTTTGACTGCGCAGCAAAAGCCAGCGCAATCACATGTGGTCAATCATCACCTGGCCAAAGCCTGAACAGCTGACTTGCGTGGCGCCTTCCATCAGGCGCGCAAAGTCGTACGTTACTTTTTTCGAGGCAATCGATTTTTCCATTGAACTGATGATGAGGTCTGCCGCCTCAAACCAGCCCATGTGGCGCAGCATCATTTCTGCCGACAAAATCTCCGAACCCGGGTTAACGTAGTCTTTTCCAGCGTATTTTGGCGCGGTGCCGTGCGTGGCTTCAAAGCAGGCCACGGTGTCTGACAAGTTGGCGCCGGGTGCTATGCCAATGCCGCCCACCTGCGCGGCCAGCGCGTCAGAAATATAGTCGCCGTTTAAATTAAGGGTTGCCACAACTGAGTACTCGGCTGGGCGAAGCAAAATTTGCTGCAAAAACGCGTCGGCAATCACGTCTTTAACGATGATTTCTTTACCGGTTTTTGGGTTTTTGAATTTGCACCACGGGCCGCCGTCGATCAGTTCAGCGCCAAACTCTTTTTGCGCCAGCGCGTAAGCCCAGTCACGAAAGCCGCCTTCGGTGTACTTCATGATGTTGCCTTTGTGCACGATCGTCACGCTTGGCTTGTCATTGTCGATGGTGTACTGAATGGCCTTGCGCATCAAGCGCTCGGTGCCTTCACTCGACACTGGCTTGATGCCAATGCCTGAGGTGTTGGGGAAACGAATTTTTTTGACGCCCATTTCGTCTTGCAAAAACTTGATCAGCTTTTTAGCCTTGTCGCTGCCAGCTTCAAACTCAATGCCTGCATAAATGTCTTCTGAGTTTTCACGAAAAATCACCATGTGGGTTTTTTCTGGCTCCTTGACGGGCGACGGCACGCCTTTGAAGTATTGGATTGGCCGCAGGCAAACGTACAAATCAAGCTCTTGTCGCATCGCTACATTCAAACTGCGAATGCCGCCGCCCACAGGCGTTGTCAAAGGGCCTTTGATGGACACCACGTAGTCGCGCACGGCATGCAGCGTTTCTTCAGGCAACCAAACGTCAGGGCCGTAAACTTTGGTCGATTTTTCGCCTGCGTAAACTTCCATCCAGTGGATTTTTCGCTTGCCGCCATAAGCTTTGGCCACAGCGGCGTCAACTACTTTGAGCATGACCGGCGTTATGTCTTGGCCCGTACCGTCGCCTTCAATGAACGGAATGACCGGCTCGTCCGGCACATTCAACGAGTTATCGGCGTTGACGGTGATTTTGTGGCCTTGGGCAGGCACTTTGATGTGTTTGTACATATATGGAAAGTCTCCGTTATTTGTGTGGGTAGGCGAACGCGTACGCAGTCACGTTTTAGGTGAAAACCCCTAAATTCTAGCCGCAAAGTTTTTCCGTCAAAAAAATCGCACGGCGTGTCAACCGATTGCAAAGTGGCCTCGTTACAGCTATGCCTCCGAAAATTTCGGGGTATTTTCTCCAATAACGTTATTCTAGGAACCTCCAAATGAACAAAATCCTCGCTGCTTTGATTTCTAGCCTGTTTGCTGTTGGCGCATTCGCCGCTTCCCACGCTGGCGCTCCTGCCGCCGGTGCAGCTCCTGCTGCCAAGCCAGCAATGGCTGCTCCAGCAGCTGCGCCTGCTGCTGCTGCACCAGCCGCTGCAGCACCTGCTGCTAAAGCCGAAATGAAAGCTGACGCTAAGCCAGCCGCAAAAGCTGCTGCAAAGCCAGCTAAAAAAGCAAAAATGACCAAAAAAGAGCGCGCTGCTGCCAAGGCCGCCAAGAAAGAAGCAGCTAAGTAATTAGCCGCCGACTCAAAAATGCCCGCCCTGTGCGGGCATTTTTTATGGTTTTCCGACTTGGCGGTATTGAATTCGCCGGGTTATGCTGAAAAGCCTTGAGATATTAACGATCGGTCGTCGCCATGAACTTCAACCTGCTTTTAACCGTTAAAACTGTTTGTTTGTTTGCCTTGCTGGCCACCACTTTGGTCGCCCAAGCGCAAGACGCGCCGCAGTTAACGCTAGAACGCGTCAAACTGGCCTCGGGTATGCACCGGATAGACGTTCAGGTCGCCGCCACACCCGAACAGCGCCAAATCGGACTGATGTTTCGCAAAGACATGCCTCAGCACGAAGGCATGATTTTTATATTCGACCAGCCCGCGCAGCAGTGCTTCTGGATGAAAAATACGCTGTTGCCGCTAAGCGCAGCGTTTATTGCCGATGACGGCACCATCGTCAATATTGAAGACATGAAGCCATTGGTGCTTGACTCCCATTGTTCGGCAAAGCCTGTGCGCTACGTACTGGAAATGAACAAAGGCTGGTTTGCCAAAAAAGGAATCAAGGCCGGGAGCCAATTGCAGGGTTCGCTGTTTCAAGTTCAGAAATAAAAAAGCCGACTCAAAAGTCGGCTTTTTGTTTAACGACCAAGATCTGCCAATAAAAATCAGGCGAAGTTGGCTTCAGCAAAGCTCCAGTTCACCAAACTGGCAAGGTAAGTTTCTACAAACTTGGGCCGGGCATTGCGGTAGTCGATGTAGTAGGCGTGCTCCCATACATCAACGGTCATCAATGCTTTGTCAGCGGTGGTTAGCGGTGTGCCAGCTGGGCCAGTGTTAACAATATCAACTGAACCGTCAGCCTTTTTAACCAGCCACGTCCATCCCGAGCCAAAGTTGCCCACAGCAGATTTGACAAACGCTTCTTTAAAAGCAGCGTAAGAGCCAAATTTGGCATTGATCGCCGTTGCCAGCGCACCAGAAGGCTCGCCGCCGCCGGCAGGCTTCATGCAGCTCCAGAAAAAGGTGTGGTTCCAGATTTGAGCCGCGTTGTTGTAAACGCCGCCGCTTGATTTTTTGATGATGTCTTCCAGCGTCATGGCTTCGAACTCTGTTCCTTTTTGCAGGTTATTGAGGTTCACCACATACGCGTTGTGGTGCTTGCCGTGGTGGTACTCAAACGCTTCCTGGCTGTAGTTGGGGGCCAGTGCGTCGATGGCGTAAGGCAATGCGGGGAGTTTGTGTTCCATGTGGGTTCCTTGGTGGGGTTGAAATAAATTAGTTTTAAGGCTCTGAAAAGCTTACCAGTTTTATTGTAAAAACTAAATCAGCCGGGGACTCGTGACTTTCAAATCGACCTCGCCATCGGTAAGGGTAGCGCGAACCGCTTGGCCGGGCTGGGTGTCTTTAACCCGCGTGATGGCCTTGCCTTGCGTGTCGACCAGCCAGGCGTAGCCGCGCTCAAGCACCAGCTTCGGATTGAGCAAGTCCAGCCGCAAATCAGCGCTTTCAAGACGCCTTTTATGTTGCGCCAGCGCGTTGCTTGATGCAGAGGTGAAATCGCGGCCTGAAGCGTCCAGGCCAGCCCGCGCGCTAGCCAGCGCAGCGCCCTCAGCATGCTTTAGCTTTTGCGCTTGCAGGGCCAACCTTGACTGCTGACGCGTAACGAAATGAGACGGCTGACTAAAGCGTGCGCAGGCCAAGTCAAGCCGCTGAGCGCTGGCCTGCACTTGTTGGTCAACCCCGTTTTGCAGCCGCTCCTCAATGGCTTCAAGCACATTGAGCCACACCGCTTGTGGCTGCGCACAAAGCTCGGCCGCCGCAGTGGGCGTTGGCGCGCGAACATCAGCACAAAAGTCGGCAATGGTGAAGTCTGTTTCATGCCCTACGCCGCTGATGATGGGCATGGGGGATTGCACTATGGTTCGGGCCAATTGCTCGTCATTAAAAGCCCACAAATCTTCCATGGCACCGCCGCCGCGCACCAGCAGCAGCACATCGACTTCGTGGCGCTCAAACGCCAGCTGCAGCGCGGAACGCAGCTCGCCAGCGGCTTGCGCGCCCTGCACGGTTGACGGGTAAATCACCACAGGTATGTGCGGCACCCGGCGCTGCAGCGTGGTCACCACGTCGTGCAGCGCTGCCGCGCCAAGTGAGGTCACCACGCCGATGGCTTTGGGCATCAACGGCAGCGGCCGTTTGCGGCTGGTATCAAATAAACCTTGCGCTTCCAGCAAAGCTTTTAGCTTTAAAAATTGCTCAAACAGCGTACCCTGCCCGGCTTGGCGCATCGCCTCGACCACCAGCTGAAGCTCGCCGCGCGAGTCGTACACACCCAAGCGTCCGCGCAGCTCTACCAATTGCCCGTCGCGCGGGGCAAAGTCCAGCAAAGTAGCAGCGCGCCGAAACATGGCGCAGCGGATTTGCGCATCACCGTCTTTGAGCGAAAAGTAACAATGCCCGCTGGCAGCGCGTGAAAAGCCAGAGATTTCGCCCTGAACCGCCACGGGGTTGAATCGGGCCTCCAGGCTGTCGGCAATCGCCCTGAGCAGCGACGCAACCGGCCATACCTTGATGCCCGATTTGCGCTCGGCGCCAGGGCTGTCTGGCGTCAGCACGGAACACCCAAAGGCTTGGGCCAAGACATAGTAGCTGAGCGATTTATCCAAGCCGCCAATTTGGCAAGCGCCGCCACACCATGCCGCCCAACGACCCGCAAGCTGGTGCAAGCTGTTGATTTGTATGGGCTTTTCAATGCTGAATTTTGCGCCAATGAGGGCGAGCCCAACGCAGGCGTGGGGTTGAGGCACTTCAACACTAAGTTGTCCACAAAGTTATTCACACTTTTTGTGCATTGAATTGGCTGAAACTTGAAAGTCAAGATGAAAGCGTGGGCCATAATTCAGCCAGTTTATTTGTTCGGAGAGACGCGTTGTTTTCAATCATACAAGCCGCAGGTTGGCCGATTTGGCCGCTGATTGGGTGCTCAATTTTGGCGTTAGCACTGGTCATTGAGCGCTTTAGCAGCCTTAAAACGGCAAAAGTGGCGCCGCCAACGCTGCTCGACGAAGCCATTACCGTGTCGCGCGGCACCGTGCCTGCGCCGGATGTAGTGACCCAACTTGAACAAAACTCCGCGCTGGGCCAAGTGCTGGCCAGCGGCTTTCGGGCACTTAACGCAAACCCCCGCATTAGTGAAAGCGACCTGCGCGCCACCATCGAGGGCGCAGGCCGGCAAGCTGCCCACGGACTAGAGCGCTACCTGGCCGCGCTGGCGACCATTGCTTCAGCAGCGCCGCTGCTCGGCCTGCTGGGTACGGTGATTGGCATGATTGAGATTTTTGGCTCCCAAGCCGGTGGCGGTGCGGTAAGCACTGGCGGCGCAAACCCGGCGCAGTTGGCGCAAGGTATTTCTATTGCGCTGTACAACACGGCATTTGGCCTGATTGTGGCGATACCGTCGCTTATCTTCTGGCGCTATTTCAGGGGGCGCGTGGACGGCTATTTGCTGTCGATGGAACTGGCGTCCGAACGGTTTTTGCGCCACCTCAACAGCCTGCGCAAGTTCTAATGGCCGTGGGCCAGCTTAAACACAACACACCATGAACTTCAGAAAAAGCAACCGCGACGAGCCGGAAATCAATTTGATTCCGTTCATTGACGTACTGTTGGTGGTGCTCATTTTTCTCATGCTGTCAACGACTTACAGCAAGTTCACCGAGCTGCAGATCAAGCTGCCGCTGGCTGATGCCGAAAAGCAGCGTGATTACCCTAAAGAAGTCATCGTGGCCGTGAGCAGCGATGGGCGTTATATGGTCAATAAAACCCCGGTAGAGGGCCGATCGTTGCAGGCCATTGGCGAGGCACTCACGCTGGGCGCTACGGCCGGTAAAGACAGCATCATCATCATCAGCGCCGACGCCAGCGCGACTCATCAAGCCGTTATTACGGTGATGGAAGCCGCCCGGCGCAGCGGGTTCAGCCAGATCACCTTTGCAACGCAAAGCGCTGCGCAAGCCGGCCCGCGCTGAGCAGGCGCAAACTGCCCATGTGCGGTCAATCAGGCCCGGCTCCGGCAACTGACGGCTCGCCCACCGCATCGTGAGCTCATTGTTAACTTCTGCCTTGCAACGCGCCTGGAAAAGCCGCGGCCCACTGGCCTGTGCGCTGTGGCCAATTGCGCAGTTCTATGGCGCACTCATTAGCTTGCGAGCCTGGCTGTACGCACGCGGCATTTGTTCTGTGCAACAAGCGGGTGTGCCCACCATCGTTGTTGGAAACGTGGTGGCTGGCGGCGGCGGAAAAACACCGCTGGTGATGGCGCTGGTGGCTTATTTTTCAAACCAAGGCATCAAGGTAGGAGTGGTGTCACGCGGTTACGGGCGAAACCGCTCAGACTGCCAGGAAGTGCTTGAAAACACGCCCATTGACGAGTCTGGCGACGAGCCAGCCATAATAAAACGGGCGCGAGCAGCTCCTGTATTTGTAGCAACTGACAGGCTTACGGCAGCCAAAGCTCTGCTGGCAGCCTATCCACAAACGCGCCTGCTGATCTGCGATGACGGGCTGCAACACCTGCGCTTGTCGCGCACGGTGAATGTTGTTGTGTTTGATGACGGCGGCTTGGGTAACGGCTGGCTGCTGCCGGCTGGGCCACTTCGCCAGCCATGGCCGCTACGCGGGCAAAGCGAGGCACCTTTGGTTTTGCACACGGGCGTTAACCCGGCTTTTTCGGGGTTTACATCGCGGCGCGAGCTGGCTGGCCATGCTGTCGCAGCAAACGGAACGCGGGTTCCCCTGGCCAGCCTGCAAACGAGTCAAGCTAGCCAAGCCGTGCTGATCGCGTTAGCTGGCATTGCTCACCCCGAAGCTTTTTTTGACATGCTGCGCGCAAAGGGTTTGTCGCTCAGCCGCACGGTGGCGATGCCTGATCATGCTGATTTCAGCCGCTTTGACTTGGCGAGCTTAAAGCGGCCAGGCGAAGCACAGGTGACCGTGCTGTGCACTGAAAAAGACGCCGTCAAAATCTTGGCATTGGCGCAGCGCCCTGACGTGCGGGTTTTGGCAGTTCCTCTGCTTTTTACGCCAGAGCCTGCGTTTTTTACGGCCCTGGAAAAAGCCTTGCGCCTACCAACCGAGTGACACGCAACCCGCAGGCATTACCATCACGCTATGGAACCCAAATTACTTGAACTCTTGGTCTGCCCGGTCACTAAAGGCCCGCTCACCTACAACCGCGAAACGCAAGAGCTGATTTCACGCAGCGCGCGTCTGGCCTACCCCGTTCGAGACGGCATGCCCGTGATGCTTGAAGTGCAGGCGCGCACATTGACTGACGAAGAACTTGGCCTGTAAAAGGTGACGACCGCGCCAGCGCAGCTGCGCTTTACCGCCCTGATTCCGGCCCGAATGGCATCCACACGGCTGCCCAACAAACCACTGGCTGACATTGGCGGCACGCCGATGATTGTGCGGGTGGCGCAGCAGGCAAGCAAAAGCGGCGCTGAGCGCGTGGTGGTTGCCACCGACAGCGTGGAAGTCATTGAAGCCTGCAAACAATTCAAGGTAGATGTGCTGTTGACGCGCGCCGATCATGCGAGCGGCAGCGACCGTCTGGCTCAGGCCTGCGAGCTGCTAGCGCTTGAAGACGATGCCCTGGTCGTCAATGTGCAAGGTGACGAGCCCTTGATTGATCCACAGTTGATTGCTGATACGGCTGCGCTGTTGGCCCGCAGACCCGATTGCGCTATGAGCACTGCCGCCCATGCAATTGACACGCTGGAAGACTTTGAAAATTCAAACGTCGTGAAGGTCGTGCTTGACCACGCCAGCACGGCGCTGTATTTCAGCCGATCGGCGATTCCCCATGCGCGCGATTTCGCGGCGCAGGCCTGGTGGGAAAACGGCAGCGCCCTGCCAAAGCCACTGCGCCATATTGGCATTTACGGCTACCGGGTCAGCTTTTTAAAGCGCTTTCCGCAGATGAGCCCAGCGCCAATGGAGCTGCTGGAGTCGCTGGAGCAGCTTCGCGCTTTATGGCACGGCTACAAAATTGCGGTGCACGTAACAGCTTCGGCACCCGGCGCCGGTGTCGACACCCTGCAAGACCTTGATCGGGTGCGCTTGTTGTTTGCTTAGCCTGTTTGCTTAGCCTGCTAGCCAGATAGCTGCTCAATCGGCAAACGCTGCTTGTGCGCAGTGGGGCCGAATTGCTCGTTTTCCGTAAGCCCGATTGAAGACCTGCGTGCTATCCTTTAATAGATTGAATTGAGACACCGTTAGACAAACAGGCAAAGATTTGCCAAAGAACGTAAAAATAAAAGGCTTCACATGAGATTGATTTTGCTGGGCGCACCTGGTGCTGGAAAAGGTACTCAAGCAGCGTTTATTTGCCAAAAATTCAGTATTCCCCAAATTTCGACTGGCGACATGCTGCGCGCGGCAGTCAAAGCAGGCACACCGCTGGGCGTTGAAGCAAAAACCGTGATGGCTTCCGGCGCGCTGGTCAGCGACGAGTTAATCATCAATCTGGTCAAAGAGCGGATAGCCCAACCCGACTGTTCGCATGGCTTTTTGTTCGACGGATTTCCGCGCACCATTCCCCAAGCTGATGCCATGAAAGCCGCCGGAGTCAAACTAGACTTTGTGCTGGAAATAGACGTTCCGTTTGCCGCCATCATTGAGCGCATGAGTGGCAGGCGCTCGCACGTCGCGTCGGGCCGCACGTATCACTTGAACTACAACCCGCCCAAAGTTGCGGGCGTTGACGACGTCACTGGCGAGCCTTTGATTCAACGCGACGACGACAAAGAAGAAACCGTGCGCAAACGGCTTGACGTGTACAGCGCGCAAACCCGCCCGCTGGTGGACTACTACTCGCAGTGGGCCAAAACTGACCCGACGCTGGCGCCTGCTTACCGCGCTATCAGCGGCATTGGCAGCGTCGAAGAAATCACGCAGCGCGCCCTGAAAGCCTTGTCTACCTGAGCTTTTTCAAGCTCTGCCTGAACCTTGACCTCAGCCTTAGGCAGGGCTGGAGCGCAGCGCGTAGGTGTTGCCGGCGACGAACAGGTATTCGGCGCGCAACACCGCCTCGCCTTTTTCAGCCGTGAAGGTAAAGCCCAGCACAGCCACACTGGTACCGGGCATGATTTCGGCCACATTCCATGCTTGCAGGCGGCTCAGCGGCGCCAGCTCAATTTCCCAGCGCACGTCCTTGCGGGTTGGCTCAACTGCTTTGGCCAGCAGCGCTTTGCCGTCAACCGGCGCCGTTTGAGCAGGCAAGGCTCTCTGGGCCAGGCCAGCAGGCAACTTGAAGCCAGCGGGTACATCAATCTGAAGCTCGGCATGTGGGTTTTGCCAAGCTGATTTAAACACCTTGCCCTCCAGATAAATCGGCCGGTCTTGGTCAAAACTGCTCCAGCCGTGGTGGGCCCAGGCAGGCAAGCCAGAACCAGCAGCCGACAAAGCCGCAGAAATTTTCAGCACCTTACGTCGATTCATATTTCAGCTCCCAGGTTGTGAACAATTGAAATTCAAACATACGCGATCCAGCGACCACAAGCCACCACGGCCAGCCAAATCAGGCTGGAGACCATCATCTGCACCTTGGCTACCCAGTCGAGTTTGTCAAGCGATGCTCGTCCGTGAAACCAAGCGGCATTGCAACCGGCAGCAGTTAATAAAATCATCTTCAAAGTAAAAGCCCGGTTGGTCAGCAGCTCTGCGGCCTGAGACGCAAACATCAGCAAACCCGAAGCCGCGGCCATGCAAAACCCAGCCACCGCAACGCCCAAACTCAAACTGGCCAAGGCTTTTACGTCGAGCTGCGTACCACGCCCAAACACCCGCATCTCTAGCAGTACCAGGTTACCCAAAAGCAGCGCTATGCCGCAAATATGCATCACTTCTAAAGCCGGATAAGCCCACACGCTGGACTTAAGCGCTGCAAAAAAGTTCATGGCTATAGCGCCGGGTAACTGCTGGTGAGCATCAACCTGAGCATCAGCTCAATTCGTGCCTTGACCGGACTTAGCGCACCTGAAGTGGGCAAGCGATCATCGACTCTTGCCAGTACCCTGCCCTGCGTGCAGCGCGTGGCCCGCACCACCAGCACGCCCTGAGTTTGCGCTTTCAGCAAGGCTGCTTCCAAAGCTTGATGGACGGTGCCATTGCCAGTACCCGCCACCACCAGCCCCCGCACGCCAAGAGCGAGCAGCGCATCAACCAGTGCGCCGGTAGCTCCCGCATAGCTCATGACAATTTCAACTTGTGGCCAAGGTTTGGCAAGGCTTAATTTCGCTATATTTTCAGTAGCTGCTCGCGCCCGTATTTGTTGGGCTATAGGCCAATTTCTTACCAATATAAGCTTGTTTTCTTCAATAAATCCGATCGCGCCCGCGTCCCCCGAGCCAAACGCGTTGAGCTGATAAGTGTGAATTTTCTGCACGTCAAAAGCGCTGTGAATAGCGCCATTACAAACCACCACCACCCCCTGCCCGCCTTCGTGCCTGGCTACCGCTACTGCATCCAACATGTTCTGCGGGCCGTCTGGTGCCAATGCACTGGCAGGCCGCATGGCGCAGGTCAGCACCACCGGCTTGGCTGGGGATAGAACAGCCTGCAAAAAATAGGCGGTTTCTTCGAGTGTGTCAGTACCGTGGGTAATCACCACACCTTGAATATCGTCTTGCGCCAAAAGGTGTTGTACACGGCTGGCGAGTGCAGCCCACAGCTCGAAAGACATGTCCTTGCTGTCAATTTGCGCAAGCTGTTCGGTCTGCACCCCGTCTTGGGGCCCCAGTCCTGAAATATTGCCGACCAAATCGCTTACGCCCAGCTGGGCGGCTGTGTAGTCAATATGGCATGCCGCTTGGGACGCCACGCCAGCAAGGGTGCCGCCAGTTCCCAAAATGACAATTTTTTTGTGTTGCATCAAACAAATACTTCAAAAATAACTTGCAATTGCCTAAAAGCTGGCTAAAAATACAGTTACTGGATATTCAAACAGCCTAATTAAGACTTTCTGAGTTTTTTAAACCGATCGCAACCCAAGGACAGCAACCATGAGCACCTTGAATCACTTTTCCAACCTGTCATCCAACATGTCGTCAAATATAGCCGCCGATGGCCCCAAGCTGACTGCACGCCAGCAGCAGATTTTCGAGCTGATTCAGCGCGCCATCACCACCACTGGCGCACCGCCTACCCGTGCCGAAATCGCGACTGAGCTAGGCTTCAAGTCAGCCAACGCCGCTGAAGAACATCTGCAAGCGCTTGCCCGAAAAGGCGTCATCGAGCTGGTCAGCGGCACCTCACGCGGCATTCGACTGCGGGCCGGCGCTATACGCACGTTGAACGAGTCCCGACTCCATCAGTTTTCCCTGCCGTTGCAAAGCCTGGCCCAACTCGTCCTGCCGTTGGTAGGACGAGTTGCTGCTGGCTCGCCCATTCTTGCTGCTGAGCATATTGAGCAAACTTACAGTTTTGGTGCGGGCATGTTTGAAAAGCAGCCCGACTACCTGCTGAAAGTACGCGGCATGAGCATGCGTGACATTGGCATCATTGACGGCGACTTGCTGGCTGTAAAGCAAGCCAAAGACGCTAAAAACGGGCAAATCGTGGTCGCACGCTTGGGCGACGAAGTCACAGTCAAGCGCTACAAACGCACACAAAACCTGATTGAGCTGATGCCCGAGAACGCAGATTTCAAAACGATTGTGGTCAACCCCGGCGACCCGTTTGAAATTGAAGGCCTGGCGGTCGGCTTGATCAGAAACACCGTTTTGATGTAATTTGGATGTTTGCCGCACAACAGGTGGCGGGCGTTTGGCAAGGCTGCATAGGCGGCCAAGTCAACACCCTGTTGCTGCGGTCAATGGTGGCTTTTTGCCACTTTTGAAATCTCGCCTGTTGCCAACGGGGTGAACCCCTTTCTTCAGGAGTCAGTCATGGGAGCCATTACTTTTTCGTCGCCTTCTGGTCGTGCATCAACTGCAATGGAGTGGATGTCGCCAGTACAGGCCGTATTTGCATTTTTTGTAGCGCCACCAGTGCGCGTCCACGCTATTTCAAACAAAGTAGCCATTGAATCGTCCCCAGCCATCCCAACCGTGGTTCCTAGGTCGGAGCTACCAGCACCCTCCATTCGAGCCGAAGCTGCAGTTCCGTTCAATAAAAAAGCGCCGCCAAAGCAGCTTGCGCCTGGAGCCAACGCTGGCAGGCCCAGCTGCCTGAAAATTCTGAGGGAGTTTGAACCCGGTAAATGTCGGTCATCAACCGGCCGATTGATCATTTCTGGTCGCATGGTCGACGTTTGCGCCGCGCTTGACCGCATGGCTACCCAAAGCGCTACCGCGCACTGACGCCGCGCTGTGCGGCTTGAAAGTCGCTACTCAAGTGCTTGCAGGGCAACTTGCGTTGAGGCAGCTACCCGGCCAGCTGGCGCGGCGTTGGCACTTGCTTTGGTGTGCGATGTAGGAGGCGAACTTAAAGGCACAATATCGCCATGAATATTGTGATTTTGGACGACTACCAAGATGCCGTTCGCAAGCTAAATTGCGCTGCAAAACTAGACGCTTATCCTGCCAAGGTTTACACCAACACCGTTAAAGGTATTGGCCAACTTTCGGTGCGGTTAAAAGACGCTGATGTCATTGTTTTAATTCGGGAACGCACCCAGTTAAACCGCCAGCTGATTGAAAAGCTGCCAAAGCTGAAGATGATTTCGCAAACCGGAAAAGTCGGTGCGCACGTTGACGTAGGCGCTTGCACGGAACGCGGTGTGGTCGTGTCAGAAGGCGTGGGCTCTCCTACCGCCCCGGCAGAGCTTGCCTGGGCTTTGATCATGGCTGCGACCCGGCGAATTCCACATTACGTGGCGCACCTTAAACATGGCGCCTGGCAGCAGGCGGGCCTGAAATCGGCTGCCATGCCGGTTAATTTTGGAATCGGCACTGTGCTTAAAGGCAAAACCCTTGGCATTTGGAGCTACGGGAAGATAGGCCAAATTTTGGCGGGTTACGGGCGAGCCTTTGGCATGCGGGTATTGGTTTGGGGCAGGGAGGCATCCGTTGAGCGCGCCCGGGCCGACGGTTTTGAGATCGCGCCCAGCAAGGCAGCGCTTTTTGAGGAAAGCGATGTGCTCACGCTGCAACTGCGCCTGAACGAAGAAACGCGCGGGCTGGTCACGTTAGAGGACCTTTCCCGCATGAAACCTACCGCGCTTTTGGTGAACACCTCGCGGGCCGAATTAATTGAAGCTGACGCGCTCATTGCCGCCTTAAATCGGGGTAGACCCGGCCTGGCCGCCGTAGACGTTTTCGAGTCTGAACCAATCTTGCAAGGGCACGCGCTGCTGCGGCTGGAAAACTGTATCTGCACGCCGCATATTGGCTACGTGGAGCAAGACAGCTACGAGCTTTATTTTGGAGCCGCGTTTGACAACGTGGTTAACTTCATCAAAGGCACGCCAACCAACATCATCAATCCTGGGGCGCTGCAGGTCAGGCGCTAATTTAGCCCGGGCCGAGGTGCCCCGGCACCGCCCCAGGCATGTGACTCTGCCAATCGCCTACGTCAGGTCAACGTGTCTTTTTCAGTGTTGGCTTAATGCCCTGACTGAACTGTTCGAGATCAAAGTCGATGGCATTCATGTCAGCTGCCGCACCTGCCGCACCAGTCGAGCTAGCCGCGGCTCGGTTTGCGTTGGTTTGCAGCATGTCTATTGTTCCGCTTCTGTCGGCTGGAAGCAAAGCGCCTGCGGGCTCAACTCTGTCAGATTTGAATTCGTTGTTGCCATCGCTGGTCAAGTCGAAGTCAATTTCCGCATCACTAACGTAAGTGCCCGGTGTCGCGGTTAATGGAACAACTGCTGTTCCCGCAAAGATCTGCGTATTTTCCATCCCGCGGTCGGCCTGAAAATCGTGATCTGCGCCAAAACCAATTGGACCATTCGCCGCCGGCAGCGGCGCAACCAGAACATCGGCTTTGCTCTTGCCCGATGCTTGCGAGTGCAGGATGTCCTTGATCATCGCGTACAACAACAAAAGTTCGCGGTACGCCTCCAGATCAAAGGTGGGTGTTTGCACATCGGCCTGCCGGAACAATGACTCCTCAATCACCGTGACTACTTTGGGTGAGGGCCAAAGCGCAACAATACGAGACATCGCAGTAGGGTAGCCCTGCAAACCGGCGCTGTCAGTGACCTCGTTGTAGGCGTCAAACGCTGGCATTTCCGCGTTAAATCTGGCATTGAACTCCAGCCGGAACGCTTCAAACTCTAATTCTTCCTTGGTTTGGTGGTACAGGCTTAGCAGGTCAAGGTAGACCAGCGCGCTGGTTTGTTCAGACTCTTCAATGTGCAGCCGAAGCACCTCAATGGCCTGGTCTTTTTGGCCGAGCGACACAAAAAAATCAGCCTGCTGCTGAACGTCAAAAAGCTCTTCTGCTTTTACTGCCCGGGCAGTAAACGGCGCGCTCAGCGCAAAGCCGCCTCTTGAGTTGGGTTTGGAATCGCTCGCCGCCCGGCCACGGTGCATGCCGGCAGCGGCTTTAAAATCCAGTGCGTCCTGCCTACCTGAGGCTCCAGCACGATCAGCGGCCTGACCATGATGGCCAGAATCATCGGTCAGATCCAGATCAAGAAAACTTGCTGGCGCCGCTTTCTGGCCTGCCCCATCAGGCGGGTAGCTGGAGTCCGAACGATACGGATGTCCAGACGCTCCCGACTTGATCCCTTGTGCGCTGTCTGCCCAGCCGACTCGCTGCCCGCCGCTTTTGCGCCACCACGGCTGCACTGCGTTGTCATGACTGGCTGAAAACGCGCGCTTGCGGAACAGCCACGCCAATCCCATCGCAGCCGCAAAAAGCACCACGGCCAGGCCATAGACGAGTGGGTTGGCAAATCGCTCAGACTGGGCTTTTTTGACGTCCTCGCTCAAATCCTGCATTCCCTGCTGGTTTTGCTTCATCTGAAGCTGGAGCACCGACACCACTGATTCGAGGGATTTCAGCTTTTGTGAATCGTTCAAAATGTCTTCAGGCTGTGCCGCGATAGCGCGCCACAGTGCAGCAGCCGCGGCCCGCTGCGCGGGGTCAGTCGCGGGGGCAGATCGCAATTCAGCCGACGCCTTCAAATTAGGATCACGCTCAGCCAGCAATTCCAGCGGCTCCAGCTTGAGCCTTGATTTTTGCGCCTCTGGCGCTTTCGTTTTTGCGGTCAGCGCAGGCGATTTTTTGCTATCTGCCAAGCCACCTGAGGGCGCTGCGGGCGGCGCATCAGTTGCAGCTGGTGAAGGGTTTTGTGTTTTCGGTTTGCGAACAAGTGGGGCATCGGCCGCTAATGCTTTGCGCTCGGCACGCCGCGTTTCGCGTTCAATGCGCCTCGCCTCGCGCGCCTGCGCTGCTGTGGGCGATGTTGCTACCGCATTTGGCACGCTGGACGCACCTGATGCTGCAGACCGTCCTTGCGGCGGCGCCACTGGCGCCATCGTCGGCGCATTAGCAGCGGGCTCAGACAGCAGGTCTGCCAGCACTACATAGCGTTTTTCGACTTTTTGCTGGCACCCTGCACGCAAGTACACGGTGACCACCGGTTCATCGATAGGTAAGGTGCTTTGAATGCGGATCAATGCATCTTGTCCGCCTGCGGCTGATTTTTCAGTGCTCACCCGAACGCGAGATTTTTGTACCCGGCTGTCGGCGTAAAACACATCTGCCTCAACGCAACCTGCAGCTAGGTCGTCTGGGCCGTCTGCGGTAGCTTGTACAGAGATGTTCAGGGGCTGTCCCATCACCGCCGCGCCGCGGTGCTTGCCGAGCTGCAACGCGTGGCTAGCGCCAGCTGACAACGACCACGCCACCAGTGCGATCAGGTAGAGATTCCGGACTAACGGCGGCTTGGTGGCAAGGTTATGTTTCACGCTCGAATCGGCAACTGTACAAAGTTAAAAATACAAAACTTGGGCCAAAATTCAAATTGACTTCACTGCGTAATAATACTTTTCAATGATAAATGTATATAAAACTGTTGGTATTGTCGGCTGTGGTGCCATGGGTAAGGGCATTGCTCAAATTGCAGCTCAAACTCAAAGCCGTATCAATTTGTTTGATGTTACCCCACATCTAGCTGAAAAAGCCAAAACGCAACTCATCGCTCAGTGGGAAAAGCTCGTTACCAAAGGGCGCTTAGACGCCGAAAAAGCCAGTCAACTTGCACAACTTTTACATCCTGTAAACGCGCTGTCCGACTTGGCGGCTTGCGATTTGGTGATTGAAGCGATCGTTGAAAATTTGAGCATCAAGCAAGAGCTGCTGGCACAAATTGAAAAGGTCGTGTCGCCGCAGGCAGTGTTGGTGTCTAACACTTCGTCGCTTTCTATTACCGCCATTGGGGCGCGTTTAACTCGCCCAGAGCGATTTGCCGGGTATCACTTTTTTAACCCGGTGCCGCTGATGAAAGTGGTTGAAGTAATAGCTGGATTAAAAACAAGCCCGGCCGTTTGCCAGCAGCTAAGTGACTACGCCCGCCAAATGGGCCACACCCCTGTACTCGCGCAAGACACGCCCGGCTTTATCGTCAACCACGCGGGCCGGGGTTACGGCACCGAGGCACTGCGGATCGTCAGCGAAGGCATAGCCGACTTCGCCACGATCGACCGCATTTTGCGAGACCAGGCAGGTTTTAAGCTTGGCCCATTTGAATTGATGGATTTGACTGCACTCGATGTCTCGCATCCTGTCATGGAGTCGGTCTACCACCAGTACTTTGAGGAAGCCAGGTACCGCCCCAGCGTGATCACTGCCCAGCGTCTGGCCGGTGGTCTGCTGGGCCGCAAAACCGGCGAGGGCTTTTACAAATACGAAGCCGGTGTGATGCAAACCAGCCCAGAACCCGCTGCGCCGGCGGTCGATGAAATGCCGGCAGTTTGGGTGTCTCCCAGAGCCTCCCGCCGGTCTGAATTGCTGGAACTTCTTAAAAAGCTGGGCGCAAAAATTGAAACCGGCGTTTCCGCATCGCCACAAGCCCTGATGCTGGTAGCGCCATTGGGTTTTGACATAACAACCGTCGCCGTAGTTGAAAGGCTCGACCCCGCCAGAACGGTGGGCATCGATATGTTGATTGATGACGCCGCGACCAAACGCCGCGTGCTGGCCACCAACCCCGCCACCAGAATCGACATGCGTGACGCCGCGCATGCGCTGTTTGCTCGGGACGGCAAGGCAGTCAGTGTGATTCGCGACAGCGGCGGGTTCGTCACACAGCGCGTGGTCAGCACCATCGTCAACATTGCAAGCGACATTTGCCAGCAAGGTATCTGCAGCCCCGCGGACCTTGAAACCGCGGTAACCCTGGGCTTAGGCTACCCGCTCGGGCCGCTGGCAATGGGTAATTTGTACGGCCCTACCAACATACTGGAGGTGCTTTTCAATATGCAAACCGTCTACGGCGACCAACGCTACCGCCCTTCCCCGTGGCTGCGCAGGCGCGGCGCTATTGGCTTGAGCCTGCTGCACGAGGAAAGCTAAATGACCGCGCTACTTAAAAGCACCCGGCAAGGCCAAACGCTGATTTTGACCATTAGCAACCCCGAGTTTAAAAACGCACTCAGCCCCGAGATGTATGCCGCGGGCACCGAAGCGCTGAATGCTGCTGAAACTAACCCCGACATCCGCAGCGTGATCATCACCGGCGAGGGCAACACGTTTTGCGCGGGCGGCAATTTGCAACGCTTGCTCGCTAACCGTGCCCTGCCTGAAGAGGTTCAGGCCCAAAGCATTGATGGTCTACATACGTGGATTGAGTCGATTCGCACCTACCCTAAACCCGTTATTGCGGCAGTTGAAGGCGCGGCGGCAGGCGCGGGCTTTTCACTGGCGCTGGCCTGCGATTTTTGCGTAGCGGCTGAAAACGCCGTGTTCGTCATGGCCTACAGTACTGTGGGCTTGTCGCCCGACGGCGGAGGCAGTTGGGTGCTGGCCCGCACCCTGCCCCGCCAGCTAGCCAACGAATTGATGATGTGCGGCTCGCGCATGAATGCCCAGCGCCTGTACTCGTTTGGCTTGGTCAATACCGTATGCAGCGGCGGCGCCGCTCTCAGTGATGCCATCAGCCTCGCAGAACGGCTCAATGCAAGGGCGCCAAATGCTCTGGCCAGCGTCAAAGAGCTGGTTAACGACGCGCCAACAAATTCATTAAGTCAGCACTTTGACCAAGAACGGGATCATTTTGTGGCCAATCTTCGCCATGCCAATGCGGGCGAAGGCATTGACGCTTTTCTAACCAAGCGCACACCCCACTACCGCTAGAGTGCGATGAACTTGTGGACACGCAAGCGACAACCGACGCCAACTTGCATCGTCTCTCAAGCGACAATCAAAGTTACTGAAGTCACCCAAAAGACAAGCCATGGACGACCCCATCCTTAACATTGAAGAGCGCGAAGCGATTAACGCTGGCCGCTGGTTTTCAAGCCTGTCCCCGTCGCTTAGGCACGACATACTGAGATGCGCTTACGTCAAACGGTTTCGAGACGGCGACCTGATTGCCGCCCGGGGCGACCCACCCGAGGAGTGGATAGCCTGTGCCAAAGGCGCGGTGCGCGTCAGCTCCACATCGCTTTCCGGCAAACAAATAACGCTGACCTACGTCGAGCCAGGCATCTGGTTTGGCGATGTCGCCATTTTCGACGGCGACCGGCGCACGCACGACGCCTACGCACATGGAGACAGCACCATCTTGTGTGTCGCCAAGGCCGATTTTCGGAAAATTCTGGCCATGCACACGGAGCTGTACGAAGCCATGCTCCGACTGCACGCGCGGCGCATCAGGCAGCTGTTCGGCCTGGTAGAAGACCTCAACACCCTGCCCCTGCGCGCGCGCCTGGCCAAACAATTGTTGCATTTGGTGCGCAGCTACGGCGTGCCCAGCTTGTCCGACAGCAACGAAGTGCGTATTGGCCTGCACCTGGCGCAGGAAGAGCTTGCACAGCTGCTGGGCGCATCACGCCAGCGCGTAAACCAGGAGCTCAAAGCCATGGAGCGCGAAGACACCATTCGTATCGAGCCAGGTGGCCTAGTGATTCGCAGCCGCGAAGCCTTGATGCGCATTTCGGACACGGATGTTGAGAAATCTTGAGTGAGACAAGATGAGTAACTTCGACCATTTTGTTGGCACGCGAGAAGTCACGGCGCAGCACGCATTTGACGTAGCCGCACTAACGGCATATCTCGACCAGCACATGCCCGGCTTTAACGGCCCCATCAACGTTGAAATCTTTAAAGGTGGCCAGTCCAACCCCACTTACAAACTCATCACTTCAGCTAAGTCGTACGTGATGCGGGCCAAGCCTGGCCCGGTAGCCAAACTGCTTCCATCGGCGCATGCGGTAGAGCGAGAATTCAAAGTTATGAGCGGCTTGCAAGGCACCGATGTGCCCGTTGCCAAAATGCATTGCCTGTGTGAAGACGAATCCATCATTGGCCGCATGTTTTACGTGATGGAATTTGTTGAAGGCCGCGTGCTGTGGGACCAAGCCCTGCCGGGCATGACGAACACACAGCGCGGTGAAATTTATGACGAAATGAACCGCGTGATTGCCGCGCTGCACAAGGTCAAGTTTGCCGAGCGCGGCTTGGCCGACTATGGCAAGCCCGGCAATTACTTCGAGCGCCAAATCGGCCGCTGGAGCAAGCAGTACGTGTCATCCATCACCACGCCCATATTAGAGATGGACAAGCTGATGGCCTGGCTGCCTGCCAACATCCCGTTAACCGCACGTGACGAATCCATGACCAGCATCGTGCACGGCGACTTCAGGCTTGACAACCTGATGTTTCACCCGACTGAGCCGCGCGTGCTGGCGGTGCTCGACTGGGAGCTGTCCACCCTGGGCCACCCGCTGGCAGACTTTAGCTACCACTGCATGGCCTGGCACATTCCGCCGGGGGCGTTTCGCGGTATCGGCGGGTTAGACATCGCATCGCTGGGCATACCAACTGAAGCCGAGTACATCGCCAAATATTGCGAGCGCACCGGCATCACCACACCAAGCCAACTCAAAGCTGACTGGAACTTTTACCTCGCCTACAACCTGTTCAGGCTGGCGGCGATTTTGCAGGGCATCGCCAAACGGGTTGAAGCGGGTACGGCATCCAGCGCGCAGGCGGTTAGCTCAGCAGCAGGTGCGCCCGTGCTGGCCAAGATGGCCTGGGGTTTTGCCGTGAAAAGTGGCGCTTAATTTTTTAGATTTAACAGTTTTTTTAGATTTTTCAGGAGACAACGATGGACTTCAATTTCACCCCCAAAGTACAAAAAATGCAGGCCCGCTTGCTGGCCTTCATGGACGAGCACATTTACCCGAACGAGGCACGTTTCTTCCGCGAGATTGCAGAGAACCGCGCCAAAGGCAACGCGTGGATTCCGACCACCATCATCGAAGAACTGAAACCGAAAGCCCGCGCTGCTGGCCTGTGGAATCTGTTTTTGCCGCACTCCCCGCGTGCGCCCGAGGGCCTGAGCAACCTCGAATATGCGCCGCTTTGCGAGATCATGGGGCGTGTGCCTTTTGCCGCTGAAGTCTTCAACTGCTCTGCCCCTGACACCGGCAATATGGAAACCATTGCGCGCTATGGTTCCGAGGCCAACAAAGATCAGTGGCTCGACCCGCTGCTGCGCGGCGAAATTCGCTCAGCATTTTTAATGACCGAGCCTGAAGTCGCGTCGTCAGACGCCACCAACATCGCCTGCCGCATCGAGCGCGATGGTGACCATTACGTGCTCAATGGCCTGAAATGGTGGTCGTCTGGCGCGGGCGACCCACGCTGCGCTGTCTACATCGTGATGGGCAAAACCAACCCCGACGCAGGCCGCCACGAGCAGCAATCGATGATTTTGGTGCCAGCCAACACGCCCGGCATTACCGTGATCCGCCCTCTCACCGTTTTCGGCTATGACGATGCACCGCACGGCCACATGGAAGTGCGTTTGAAAAACGTGCGCGTGCCGGTCGACAACATGCTGCTGGGCGAAGGTCGTGGCTTTGAAATCGCGCAAGGCCGCCTTGGCCCCGGGCGCATCCACCACTGCATGCGCACCATCGGCTGCGCCGAGCGCGCCCTTGAATTGATGTGCAAACGCCTGAACAGCCGCGTCGCTTTTGGCAAACCCATTTCGCGCCAGTCGGTGTGGCAAGAGCGCATTGCCGAAACACGTAGCATGATTGAGCAAGCCAGACTGCTCACGCTCAAAGCCGCCTACATGATGGACACGGTCGGCAACAAAGTCGCCAAAGCAGAAATCGCCATGATCAAAGTCGTGGCGCCCAACATGGCCTGCCAAATCATCGACTGGGCTATTCAAGCGCACGGCGGCGGTGGCGTGTCTGACGACTTTCCGTTGGCCTACGCCTACGCCCACCAACGCACGCTGCGCCTGGCCGATGGCCCGGACGAAGTCACCGCGCATCGATTGCCAAACTGGAACTGGCCCGGCATTTATTGTTGCCGGGTGAAGTCGAAATGGCTGTGACTCGGGGGAGCTAAGCAGATTTAGTTTGCTATAAATACGGGAGCAGTTCGCGCCCGTATTTATTGGGTTGCAGCCTAATTTTTACCTGAAATTAGCCCAAAAACTGCTCAAAACAGGTAGTTGGCTCTGCAATACCGCCCAGCTACAGCGTGATGTCAGCGGTCAGAGTGCTAACGGCTGATGTGCAGGCTTTGGTAAAAACTTCTGTCGCGTGGTTCAGGGTTGGCATGTCGCCAACCGTGTACTGCATGCGCAAGTAAGCCTTGCCGCGCAGCAACATCAAAATAAACGGGGTTTGTTCATCAGGGCCGGGAGTTGGCCAAGCCATTAGCCGGGTCATCAACTCTTTGTCAACCCAAGCCAATGCGTGTTCCTGCGTGTCGGCAAGCACCACGTAGCGGTCCCAAAACGGCCTTGGCATAGCTGGCCAATCGGCTTCAGGGTACATCGCCAACCAGCGCATTTCTTCGGGCAAGCTGGGGTCTGCAGTGGTCTGCAGCGTGTCGGTGTACATCTCGTAGGCGCGTTTTTCCAGCGCGTTTTTCAGCGGGCGATTCATGATGAGCACGGCGGCATCATCGTTAATTTTCAAATCGGCCCGGGCCCGAAGCTCGTCGCCGCGTATGTAGTCGCGCGACGATCGGCTGCATTCGAGCTTCCAGGACTTGTTGCCGAAGTAGCCCGTTAGCGCAAAGCCCTTGCCTTCTTTAGGAGCTGGGCTGGCTGGCTTCAAGCCGCGCCCTGCGCCCCATGTCGTGATTTGGTCAAGCGCTTGTGCGGCCGCGCCTAACGACGGCAACGGCAATATAGAGACAGGTGGCGGTGTTCCTTTTGAGAACACTTTTTTTAGCCGATCAAACATGGTGTGCTGATTTCTTTTAGAGTACGGCTTGCATAGTATCAAAGGACGACAGTAATGCTCACCATTTACACCTGGCCCACTCCAAATGGCCACAAAATTCACATCATGCTGGAGGAGTGTGGTTTTTTACTCAACCGCCACTGGCGGGCTATTCCGGTCAATATCGGCACAGGCGACCAGTTCGCGCCAGAGTTTTTGGCGATCAGCCCCAACAATAAAATTCCGGCGCTGTATGACCCCAACGGCCCAGACGGCAAGCCGATTGCGCTGTTTGAGTCAGGTGCCATTTTGCTTTACCTCGCCGCTAAAACGGGCAAGTTTTTACCCAAAACCGACCGCCTGAAATTTCAAACGCTGCAGTGGTTGATGTTTCAAATGGGCGGCGTGGGGCCCATGATTGGCCAAACCCATCACTTCAGGCAGTACGCCCCCGAAAAAATCGACTACGCCATCAACCGCTACACCAACGAAACCAAACGCCTGTACGGGGTGATGAACAAGCAACTTGCCACCAGCAAATTTATTGCCTGCGGGCAATACACCATTGCTGACATGGCGATATTCCCTTGGCTGCGCAACTGGGAAAACCACGGCATCGACTGGGCCGACTACCCACATTTAAAGGCGTGGTACGACGGCATCGCCGCGCGGCCCGCGGTTAAACGCGGCGTAGCGGTGCTGGCTGATTTGCGCAAACCCATCACCGGCGCAAAAGAGCGCGAAATCTTGTTTGGCAGTACGCAACACGCCAAACGATAGGTGTTGCACGTGGCGTTCGCTAAGTTTTCATCGACTTGGCCGCCGTTCAGACCAGTTCGCGCTATAATTTAAGACTTGTCGGAGTGTGGCGCAGTCTGGTAGCGCACCTGGTTTGGGACCAGGGGGTCCAAGGTTCGAATCCTTGTACTCCGACCAAAAAAATTTGAAAAGCTCGCAAAGTTTACGCACGTAAACAGTGTGAGCTTTTTTTTTAATCAGCGTTGATGTTGCTGAAAATTCAGCTCTTTGG
>JANOWB010000118.1:0-8438 GCA_031417695.1 Polaromonas sp. | reverse complement strand
CGCTTGAATTCAAGTTGCATGTTCAAGTCCATCGAATTTTTTTGACCATAAAAATCGACCATGATCGAATGGTCGACCACCAAGTCAACCGGCACCAGCGGCTCAATCAGCTTGGGGTTTTTGCCCAGCTTGACAGCCACGCTGCGCATGGCGGCCAGGTCAGCCAGCAGCGGCACGCCTGTGAAGTCTTGCAGCACCACGCGCGACACTACAAATGGAATTTCTTGCGTGCGCGCGGCGTTGGGTTGCCAGTTGGCCAGCTCTTTAATGTGCTGCGGGGTGATGCGCTTGCCGTCGCAATTGCGCAGCACGGATTCGAGCACGATGCGCAGCGAAATCGGCAGGCGCAAGACGTTGGGGTATTGCTTGGCCAGCTCTGGCAGCGAGTAAAACTTACCCACCTTGGCGGCCTTGCCAGATGCGGTTTTAAATGATTTGAGTGTGGACGAAAAAGCGTGCGATGCGGTCATGGCGGGCTCCTGGGCAAACGCTGGCGGGGCGTTGTTGGAATGGGGTTGATGCAATGGGGTTGCGCGGTGCGTTGATTTTGGCGTGCTTTTGCTTGTAGTGGCTCACATCAGGGTGATTTGTAGTCGTTGGCTGACAGGGTTTTGCCTTGCCTACTGATGCCGGACAGCACCCGAGTCAAATTACAGTCATTTTTTAGCTGAATCATTTCGGCTACACCTCTAACTTACGGACGCATCATGCACAAACCAACTGACGAAAAAACCCTGTGGACTTTGATTGAAGACATCAAATTTGGCATGCTCACGCACCGCCACACCGATGGCGAACTCCACAGCGCACCACTGACTACACAAAACAAAGCGGGCGATGAAGGCTCAAAACTGTACTTTTTTATCTCGCGCAAAAGCGAGTTGGCCCACTGTTTAGCGGCCAATTCAAGTGTCAACGTTTCATATTCCAACCCTAGTGATGACCGCTACGTTTCTGTGTCTGGCCAAGCCACCATCATTGAAGACCAGACGAAAAAAGACTATTTGTTTACGCCGTTTGCCAAGGCGTGGTTTCCCGGCGGCGCAACTGACCCCGACATGGCCCTCGTTGGCGTAGAAACTGGCCACGCTGAATTCTGGAATGTGACGGAAAGCAAAATGACCCAGCTTGCCAAAATGGCCAAGGCAGCTATTACCGGCGAGCCACCGCAAAAAATGGGTGAACACAAAGAAATTAACCTGAATCTGAGTTGATGCCAAAAGGGCAGTCGCATCGCATAATCACGTGATGCGACTACTACACACCATGCTGCGCGTTGGCAACCTTCAACGCTCGATTGATTTTTACACTCAGGTACTGGGCATGCAACTGCTGCGCCGCTCTGAGAACCCTGAATACAAATACAGCCTGGCTTTTGTAGGCTACGAGGGCAATCCGGCTCAAGCCGAAATTGAGCTGACCTACAACCACGGCACCGACGCGTACGACATGGGCACGGCCTACGGCCATATCGCCCTTGGCGTGCCAGATGCGTATGCCGCGGTTGGCAAAATTAAAGCGGCTGGCGGCAACGTCACGCGCGAGGCAGGGCCGGTTAAAGGCGGCTCAACCGTGATTGCTTTTGTCACTGACCCTGACGGCTACAAGATTGAACTTATTCAGCGCAAGGAAGATGCGGCAGGTGCAGGGTTGCGTTAGCCGCTTTTTTTGCTATGTTTTACTGAGCTGCTCGCGCCCGTATTTATTAGGCTACAGGCCTGATTTGCCCTTAAAACAGACCCTGAATTGATCAAAACGCGCTAATTGGCTTGACCATTCAAGCGGCTTGCCTGAAATGCCAGCGCCGTAACCTGCGCCCAGTTGCCACGGGCCAATGCATCAGGCGGCGTCAACCAAGAGCCACCCACACACACCACGTTGGGCAGTGCCAAAAAATCAATAGCGTTAGCCGCCGTCACGCCGCCAGTGGGGCAAAAGCGCACATCGCCAAACGGGCCACCCCAAGCTTTCAACATGGCCGGGCCACCGGCTTGCATGGCCGGAAAAAACTTCAGCTCGCTCAAGCCGTCGGCCTGCGCCATCATGATTTCACTGGCCGTTGCTACGCCGGGCAGCAGCGGCAAGCCGACATCGCGGCAGGCTTGCCCCAAGGCAGACGTGTAGCCGGGGCTGACGATAAAACGGGCGCCTGCTATTGCGCTGGCCTGCGCGTCTTGTGGGCTGCGCACCGTGCCTGCGCCTACGACCGCTTCAGGCACGTCGCGGGCGATCGCCTCAATGCACGCGAGTGCTTGCGGCGTGCGCAGCGTGACTTCAAGCATGCGGATGCCGCCTGCCACCAGGGCACGCGCCATCAGCACCGCCTGCGCTACATCGGTCAGCACAATCACCGGAATAACGGGCGAGTCTTGCATCACTTGCAGCGCAGTGAGTTTTCCGATTACATCAAGGTTTACGTCCATGACAAAGCACCTTCTTCAGCGGTTAATGCGCTGCGGCGCATGTGGGTAAATAATTCACGGCCCATGCCTTGGCTGTCAGCCTCGCGCAGGGCCAGCGGCATGATGTCAAGGGCTCGCGCTGCCCACGCGTCAGCTGCTACCAGCACGTTTAAATCGCCGGTTAATGCGTCGAGACGAATGACGTCACCGCTGCGCACCTTGGCCAGTGGCCCGCCCGCAGCAGCTTCGGGCGATACATGAATGGCGGCTGGCACTTTGCCTGATGCGCCGCTCATGCGGCCATCGGTCACTAGAGCCACTTTAAAACCTTTGCCTTGCAGCACGGCCAGTGGCGGCGTGAGCTTGTGCAGCTCAGGCATGCCGTTGGCTTGTGGGCCTTGCCAGCGCACGACGCAAATCACGTCTTTTTCAAGCTCGCCAGCGTTGAAGGCATCTAGCAAGCCCTGCTGCGAATCAAACACGCGCGCCGGCGCTTCAATCACATGGCGGTCATCAGGCACGCTAGACACCTTGATCACGCTGCGGCCCAGGTTACCCATGAGCAGCTTTAAACCGCCGCTGGCGCTGAACGGTTTTGCCACGCTGCGCACAATCGACTCGTCTTTTGAGTCGCCCGCATCAGCCCAAGCCAGCGCTGCGCCCTGCATAAAGGGCTCGCGCGTGTATTCACGAATGCCGCCCGTGCGCACCGTCAATACGTCGGCATGCATAAAGCCCGCGTCAAGCAGCTCTCGTATCACCAGCCCGGTGCCGCCCGCCGCTTGAAACTGGTTCACGTCGGCGCTGCCGTTGGGGTACACATGCGTGAGTGTGGGCACCACATCTGACAGGTCTGAAAAGTCATTCCAGTCAATCGTGATACCGGCTGAATACGCCACTGCCACCCAGTGAATCAAATGGTTGGTTGAACCGCCGGTGGCTAGCAGCGCAACCATGGCATTCACAATCGCTTTCTCATCAACAATATGACCAATCGGTGCATACCTTTTTGACTTGATGATGCCTAAAACCGTGCGCGCAGATTCCCGTGTTAGCTCGTCGCGCAAGTCGCCGCCGGGCGCCACAAACGCGGTGCCCGGTACGTGCAGGCCCATGGCCTCTAACAGCATTTGATTGCTGTTGGCGGTGCCGTAAAACGTGCAGGTACCGGGCGCGTGGTACGACTTCATCTCAGACTCAAGCAGCTCGGCGCGGCCTACCAAACCTTGCGCGGCAAGCTCGCGGGTTTTAGCTTTTTCTTTGTTTGAAATGCCGGACGGCATGGGCCCGGCGGGCACAAACACAGTCGGCAAGTGGCCGAAATGCAGCGCGCCAATCAACAGGCCCGGCACAATTTTGTCGCACACGCCTAGCAACAACGCGGCATCAAACATGTCGTGCGACAACGCCACGGCGGTGGCCATGGCAATCACATCGCGGCTGAACAAACTGAGTTCCATACCCGCAGTGCCTTGCGTCACGCCGTCGCACATGGCGGGCACTCCCCCTGCTACCTGCGCGGTAGCGCCGTGCTTGCGCGCTTCGACTTTGATGAGGTCTGGGTAAGGCTGCATGGGCGTGTGGGCCGACAACATGTCGTTGTACGCCGTCACTATGCCAATGTTAGGCACGTGCTCGGCAACGATTTTGAAGCGGTCATCTACCGGCGCGCCGGCCACTGCGTGGGCCAGGTTGGCACAGCCCATGCGGTCGGCGCTTCTGGCCCGCGTAGCGGCAGCGTTGATTTGTGCCAGATAGGCATTGCGGCGAACTCGGCTGCGCTCAATAATGCGCGCGGTAACGCGGGCAACTACCGGGTGAAGCGTGGGCACCGGGGTTAAGTCGGGAGGCGAGGTAGCCATGGGGGCACCTTTCAAAATGAGGGCTAATCAAACCCACGGCGGGTTTGTAATTTAGTTACACGCTTTATCGTAACTGCTACCATCCTAAAAAGCTGTAGTCCGAGTTACCAACAGGTTACTAAACCCACCAGCCGCCTGCCAGCCGCTCCCGCCGAGAAAGCCGACCTATTGCAGCGTTACTTCAACCCGGCGCGCTTCAGCGTCGCTGCCGCTGGCGGTCATTTGCTCGGGTTTTTTGAGTTCCATTGCGGACTCAAGAACCCCGGCAGCTACCAATGCGTCGCGCACGGCGAAGGCACGCAACTTGGCGAGTTCAGCGTTTTTAGTTGCGCTGCCGGTAGCATCATGAAAACCAGAAATGACTAATTTGCGGCCCGCTTTGGCGCCTTTGATTACGTCGGCCAATGCGTCGGGTGCGCCCGCAGCCAGGTCAGCCTTACCGGATGCAAAGTAAAACTTCACCACGCCGTTTTCAACTTTAACGCTGGCCGCGTCCTGGGCGGCTTGCGCTGCAGCTGCGGGCACAGGCGCTGCAGGCGCAGCGACGACTGCAGCGGGTGCGGCTGCCGGCGTTGCAGCCTTGCCGCGCTGATAAACGGCTACGCCAATGACGGCCGCAATCACCAAGGCGACCACACCCATTACAAACGCCAAAATAAAACCCTGCTGGCTGTCATCATCTTGAGAAAACATGGCAAAACATCCTTTTTTAAACTGCCCGCATTGTAAAGTGTGCAGGTGACACAGCCTGCATCCTTACGCACCACCCACGCATCGCAGCCAGCGCATTCGCTCGAAGGCATAGTGGCCCAGTGGGGCGGCAAAACTGACTTGTGGATTTTTGGATATGCCTCGTTAATCTGGCGGCCCGAGTTTGCATTTGCCGAGCAGCGTTTTGCCACTGCCCGAGGCTACCACCGCGCTTTAAAAATGTGGAGTACCTATAACCGCGGCACGCCTGAGCGGCCAGGCCTGGTGTTTGGCCTTCTGCCCGGTGGCAGTTGCAAGGGCGTGGTGTTTCGCATCCCGCGCGCAAAAGTTGCCGCCGCGCTGGTGCCGCTGTGGGAGCGCGAAATGCCCAACGCCGTGTATGACCCCAGGTGGCTGCGTTGCCAAACCGTGCACAACGGTGAAAAGTCATCGGTAACGGCGCTGGCTTTTACGTTGTCTAAAAATAGCCCCGACCATACCGGCGAACTGGCGCACGCTGCCTATCAAAAAATATTCGCTGAAGCGACCGGGCGCTACGGCACTACCCGCGATTACGCCCAGCAAACCTACGATGGCCTGCGCAAAGTGGGCATACACGACCGCGCGCTGGGCGACTTGCTAAAGCGGTTAAACGATTGAGAGATTAGCGAGTCAGCGCATCAGCCTGGGCGGGCGCGCATCAAGGTTTCCGCCCGCTGCAAGTCGCCTAGCGTGTCAATGTCAGTGACGATGCCAATGTCGTCCAGCTGTATTTCTACTACTAAATTCATAGCTTCTCGCGCCTGAATCAATTGGGCTGCACCCTGATTTCCCTTGAAATTTAGCAGATTTTCCTTGCAAACTGCGTCAAACCGCACCGGGTGGCCACGCTGGCCCTGGTAACTGGGCACCAGAACCGCGCACGGCGCCGCAAACGCAACAGCGCGCAGCGTTTGCGCACTGACCAAAGGCAAATCTGCCGGCAGTATCAACCAGCAAGCAGCATCAGGCGTGGCCCGCACGCCCGCCGCAATCGAGTCGCCCATGCCTAGGCGGCTGGGGTCGCTGGCCACTACATGAAACGCCAGGCCACTGGCTTCAACTGCCGCCAGTGTGTGCTCCATCACGGGCTTACCGGCCAGCAGCGCTTGCAGTTTGTGAACCTTGCCGCCAGACGCCGCAAAGCGCTCACCGCGCCCGGCAGCTAAAACAATCACTACCGGTGAAGCGGGCATAGTTGGTTGCATGGTTTTAAAAATAGTGCGATCTTTATACTTCGAGTATGCCCAATAGAGACGCACCCACCACAAACCCACCGATTGCTGACTTGCGCAAAAGCTACGAGCTTGCCGAGCTGGTTGAATCCGCAGCGCTTGCCGACCCGCTTAAACAATTTGAGTTGTGGCTAAACGAAGCTATTGCGGCCAACCTGCCCGAGCCTAACGCGATGACGCTAGCCACCGTCGGCAGCGACTTGCGGCCGTCGACGCGCATTGTGTTGATCAAGGGGCTAGACGCGCGCGGCCCGGTGTGGTTTACCAACTACCAAAGCCGCAAGGGTATGGAAGTAGCCGGCAACCCGTATGCGGCGCTGCAGTTTCATTGGGTGGAAATGGAGCGCAGCGTGCGGATTGAAGGCGTAGTTGAAAAGATTTCGGCCGAAGAAAGCGATGCCTATTTTCAATCTCGCCCACTCGGCTCACGCATTGGCGCCTGGGCCAGCCCGCAAAGCGATGTGGTTGCCTCTAGAGCCGTACTGGAGGCGAACGAAGCAGAGTTTGCAGCCAAGTTCGGCGACAACCCGCCCCGCCCACCACACTGGGGTGGCTACCGCTTAAAACCCGACAACTGGCAGTTTTGGCAGGGCCGCCCAAGCCGCTTGCACGACCGGCTGCGGTATACCTTGCAAAAAGATGGGAACTGGCTGCGGGAACGGCTGGCGCCTTGACGTTGTACCAACTCGTGAACTTTTGAACCCAATGAGCCTTGCATATTCGTTACGGCGAGCGTGAAATGCAGGGATGTTTTGTGGAATTTTCGGTTAACTACTGCGCGAGATTGGCTGATTACTCACAGCCTCAAGCGCGTCTCTTGATACCAAAATTGGTGCGATTTCAGCCAGCGGCACCAACACAAATGCCCGCTGCCACATGCGCGGGTGCGGCACAGTAAGGTGCGCTGAGTCAATTCGCCCTTCACCATACAAAAGTAAATCTAAATCCAGTGTGCGCGGCGCGTTGGTGTAGGGCCGATCGCGGCCTGCAGCCGCTTCCAGCTGCTGCAAAAGTTGTAGCAGCGTGGGGGCAGGCAGCTGGGTTTCAATTTCAAGCACCGCATTGATGTAGTCGCCACCTGCATCATGCCCAAGCAAGGTTTCGAGTGGCGCAGTTTTGTACAGGCTGGATGTTTTTATCACGCTGCAAGTTGGCAAAGCATCAATAGCCGCGGCAGCTTGCTGAACAGTTTGCACTGCATCGCCCAAGTTTGCGCCCAAGGCGATATAGGCCGTCACCATGCGCGTTAAGGCTCAGGCTTCGGGTGGCGGGCTGCTTTGCCCCGCTTCGCCGCGATTGGTGGGCTTGCGGCGACGGCGGCGTTTTCTGGCAGGGGCGTTTTGATCGAACTCGCCTTGCTCGGGTGCGGCATCAAGCGCCGCGTCAGTCGGCGTTGAAAACCGCACATCGGGTTGCGCAGCGTCGGCTTTTTTAACCCGAACCCGCGCTTGCTGCGGCTTTTGCAAGTTGGCCAGGCGAATGGTTTCAATCATGGCGTGGCGTTCGTCGTCATACGCAGTTGAAAACTTTTCCCACCACTCGGCGAGCTCCATTTCAACTTCGCCGGTTTGCGCGCGCAGGCGCAAAAAGTCAAAGCCTGCGCGAAAGCGCGGCTGCTCCAACATGGAATACGGCGACGAGCCAACCCGCTTGTCAAAGCGCGGCTGCATCGTCCAGATCTCACGCATGTCGCCGCCCAGCTTGCCGCGGCCTGAAACGTCGCCAATTTTGGCGTTGAACGCGTCATCAATCGCGTCGTGCAGCGCGGGCATGGTGTGCTCGCCGTGTTGCAGGCGTTGTTGCCAGCCGTCGCGCACATCGGCCCACAGCACACAAGACAGTAAAAAGCTCGGCGCCACTGGCTTGCCTTCGCCCACGCGGCGGTCGGTGTCCATCAACGCCAAATTTAAAAACGGCTGGTCAGCGTGTTCAACCACCACATCGAGCAGTGGGTAAATACCTGTGAGGCCTAGCGCTTTGAGCTGCGCAATGCTGGCCAGCGCGTGGCCGGTTTGCAGCAGCTTGAGCATTTCGTCAAACAACCTTGACTGCGGCACGTCGGCCAGCAGCTTGACCATGCCTTTGATGGGCTGAACTGTTTTGTCTTCAAACTCAAAACCGAGCACCTTCAGTTTGGCCGAGAACCGCACCGCGCGAATGATGCGCACCGGGTCTTCACGGTAGCGCACGGCCGGGTTGCCAATCATGCG
>JANOWB010000117.1:0-2516 GCA_031417695.1 Polaromonas sp. | reverse complement strand
GCTGTTCGACTTGCCGCAGGTTGCCGAGCTGGCTCAAGCCAGTTTTGCGAGAGGCGGCTTTGCCGATCGTGCGACTGCGTTTGGCGGTGATTTTCTGCGTGATGCACTGCCGCAAGGCGCTGACCTGGTCACCCTGGTGCGCGTGGCGCATGACCACCCGGACGAGCATGTCAACGCTATTTTGCGAGCCATTTTTGCCGCGTTGCCCGCAGGCGGCACCTTACTGCTGGCCGAGCCCATGGCGCAAAACGCCAACGAGCCACCGCTGGGCGACGCGTATTTTCATTTTTACCTGCTGGCCATGGGCGCGGGCCGACTGCGCACCACTGGCGAGCTGAGCGCCATGATGGTTGAAGCTGGGTTTTTGGGTGTGGAGTTGCTTCGCAACCCGATGCCGATTCAAACGCGTATCTTAGTGGCCAAAAAACCTAGGTAGATACCCGCAAAACGAGATAAACCTGCAAAAATACTGTAAATAACAATTGACACTTTCAAACGTAAACGTAAACTGACACCATGCAAGCACAAGCCGTTGTATTCAAAAGCCCCCAGCAGCTAGAGCTGCGCGGCTTGGAATTGCGTGCACCTGGCGCGGGCGAGCTTGAAGTGGACATTGAATTCAGCGGCATCAGCACTGGCACCGAGCGTTTGCTGTGGGACGGCACAATGCCAGCATTCCCCGGAATGGGTTACCCGCTGGTGCCAGGCTATGAATCGGTTGGCCGTGTGGTTAGTGTGGGCGCAGGTGCCACGGCAAAAGTAGGCAGCCGCGTTTTTGTGCCGGGTGCGCAATGCTTTGAAGGCGTACACAACCTGTTCGGCGGGTCGGCTTCGCGTTTGGTCTTGCAACAAGCGCGCACGGTTGAAGTGCAAGACCATTTGGGTGCTCGCGCTGTGTTGTTGGCGCTGGCTGCTACCGCGCAACACGCGCTAGCTAACCAAACCCCGCCAGATTTAATCATTGGCCACGGCGTCATGGGTCGCTTGCTGGCGCGTTTAACCGTGGCTGCAGGCCACGCCGCACCCACGGTGTGGGAACTCAACCCAAGCCGCCATTCAGGAAGCGACGGCTACGCAGTCGTCAACCCGGCGGACGATGCGCGTCGCGATTACCGCGCTATTTACGACGTCAGCGGCGATTCACAAATTCTCGACAAAGCCATTGCCCGTCAGGCACCCGGCGGCGAAGTGGTGCTGGCTGGCTTTTACAAAGACTCGTTGAGCTTTGCTTTTGCCCCGGCCTTCATGCGCGAAACGCGGATTCGCATTGCAGCGCAGTGGAAGCCAGAAGACTTGACTGCCGCCGCAGCACTGGCTCACAGCGGCAAGTTGTCGCTAGACGGCCTGATCACACACACAGAAAAAACTGCCAACGCTGCAAACGCCTACGAAGTGGCGTTCGCAGATGCAGGCTGCCTAAAAATGATTTTGGATTGGAAACACAGCGCATGAACCCGACAACCATTATGGTCAGAGACCTTCGCGCAGAAGCCGCCATTGAGCCAACGCCGATGAAAACCGGTGAGGCTAATAAAGAAACTCAAATCATCGCCATTTACGGCAAAGGCGGCATCGGCAAAAGCTTCACGCTGGCCAATCTCAGTTACATGATGGCGCAGCAAGGTAAAAAAGTTTTGCTGATTGGTTGCGACCCAAAAAGCGACACCACCAGCCTTTTGTTTGGCGGCCGGGCTTGCCCCACGATTATTGAAACGTCGTCAAAGAAAAAACTCGCTGGCGAAGCGGTTGCGATTGGCGACGTTTGCTTCAAGCGCGACGGCGTGTACGCCATGGAACTCGGCGGCCCTGAAGTCGGCCGGGGATGCGGTGGGCGCGGCATTATTCACGGCTTTGAGCTGCTTGAAAAGCTCGGCTTTCATGACTGGGGTTTTGACTACGTGCTGCTCGACTTTCTGGGCGACGTGGTGTGCGGCGGCTTTGGCTTGCCAATTGCCCGTGACATGTGCCAAAAAGTCATTGTGGTGGCCAGCAACGACTTGCAGTCACTCTATGTGGCCAACAACGTTTGCTCGGCAGTTGAATACTTCCGCAAGCTGGGCGGCAACGTCGGCGTAGCGGGCATGGTGATCAACCGCGACGACGGCACCGGTGAGGCATCGGCCTTCGCTGAAAAAGTCGGCATACCGGTGCTCTCCATCATTCCGGCTAACGACGACATTCGCCGCAAAAGCGCCAGCTACGAAATTATTGGTCGCCCTGACTCAGTCTGGGGCCCTATGTTTGCGCAGCTCGCCGAAAACGTCGGCACGTCGCTGCCGATTCGCCCAAAACCCATGACGCAAGACGAACTGCTCGGACTGTTCTCTGCCGATGTAGTCGGCCGCAATGTGGTGCTGGAGCCCGCTACGCAATTTGACATGTGTGGCAAAAAAGAAACCGTTAAAGAAACGCTTGAAGTCGTCTATGACGAAGTTTGACGAAGTCTGAATTTAAAAGAAATTCCATAAGCAAATCATGAGCACAGTTATCCCGATCATTCCGATGCCAACAGCGCC
>JANOWB010000116.1:0-2658 GCA_031417695.1 Polaromonas sp. | reverse complement strand
CGCGCCGATTGTGGTCAAGGCCGACGGCCTGGCGGCCGGCAAAGGTGTGGTGGTGGCAATGAGCCTGCATGAGGCGCATGAGGCGATCGAGTTCATGTTGGGGACAGGTGCTGGCGCGGACCCCAGCTTCAACCCGCTGGGCGTAACCCACAACGAAGGTGGTGCAAGGGTAGTCATTGAAGAGTTTTTGCAAGGCGAAGAAGCCAGCTTTATCGTGATGTGTGACGGTAAAAACGTTGCAGTGATGGCCACCAGCCAGGACCACAAGCGCCTGCTTGACGGCGACCAAGGGCCCAACACCGGCGGCATGGGTGCGTATTCACCCGCGCCGGTGGTGACGCCTGACGTCCACGCACGGGCCATGCGCGAGATCATCATGCCCACCATCAAGGGCATGGAAAAAGACGGCATTCCTTTCACCGGGTTTTTATACGCAGGCTTGATGATTGACGCGCAGGGCAAGCCCAAAACGCTTGAATTCAACTGCCGCATGGGCGACCCAGAAACCCAGCCGATCATGATGCGGCTGAAAACCGATCTGGTGGACGTGATGCTGGCCGCCACATCGGGTGGGCTCGACAAGATTGAGCTCGAATGGGACCGCAGGCCCGCGCTAGGCGTGGTGATGGCGGCGCACGGCTACCCGCTTAAGCCGCGCAAGGGCGATGTGATTTCGAACCTGCCCAAGCCCACCGAAGACACCATGGTGTTTCATGCGGGAACCGCCGCTGAGGGTGGCAATACGGTGACATCTGGTGGGCGGGTGCTTTGCGTGACCGCGCTGGGCAGCACAGTTAAAGCTTCGCAGCAGCGCGCGTATGAAGTCGCGCAGGGCATCCATTTTGATGGCGGGCAAATGCGTAAAGACATTGGCTACAGGGCAATCAAGTGATGAGCACCTCAGACAAGCAGGCAGTGGAATTAGTCGATGTCCGGAGCTTTTTGCTCGGCTTGCAGCAGCGCATTACCAGTGCAGTAGCTGCGCTGGACGGCCACACGTTCAAATCCGATCATTGGGAAAAAGCACCGGGCGAGCCGCTTCAGGGCAATGGCATCACGCAAATCATGGAAGGCGGCAACGTGTTTGAGCGCGCCGGCTGCGGCTTTTCGCATGTGCGTGGGCCCAAGTTGCCGCCATCAGCCACGCAGCACCGGCCTGAACTAGTGGGCGCGCCGTTTGAGGCCATGGGCGTGTCGCTGGTGTTTCACCCGCGCAACCCGTACGTGCCGACGGTTCACATGAATGTGCGCATGCTTGCGGCCACGCCCGTTGACGGTAGCCCGGTGGTTTGCTGGTTTGGCGGTGGCATGGACTTGACGCCGTACTACGGCTTTGAAGAAGACGCGGTGCATTTCCACCAAACCTGCAAAGACGCGCTCGCGCCATTTGGCGACGACAAATACCCACGCTTTAAAAAATGGTGCGACGAGTACTTTTATTTGAAGCACCGCGATGAGCAGCGCGGCATTGGGGGTGTGTTTTTTGACGATTTTCAGGAGTTGGGGCCACAGCGCAGCTTTGCCATGATGCAAAGCGTGGCTGACTCGTTGGTTAAAGCTTACCTGCCAATCGTTGAAAAGCGTAAAGATACGCCCTATGGCGAGCGCGAACGTGAGTTTCAATTGAATCGGCGCGGCCGCTACGTGGAGGTCAATTTGGTGTGGGACAGGGGCACCCACTTTGGCTTGCAGTCGGGTGGGCGTACCGAGTCTATTTTGATGAGTATGCCGCCGCTGGCCAGCTGGGCTTACCAGCGCCCGGTTGAGCCCGGTTCGCATGAAGAGCGCCTGACCAAAGAGTTTTTACCCCGGCGGGATTGGGTTTGAGTTTGACCCCAAGGCAAAAAAGAATTGGCGTGTTTGGCGGCGCGTTTGACCCGCCGCATAACGCGCATATTGCGCTTGCCCAAGTTGCTATCAAAACGCTTGAGCTGGATGTGCTGCACATCATCCCTACCGGCAGGGCTTGGCACAAAGCCAGAACGCTCAGCCCGCCAGAGCATCGCTTGGCGATGGCGCAGTTGGCGTTTGGCGATTTGCCTGGCGTGGTGGTGGATGACCGTGAGATCCAGCGCGCAGGGCCGACTTTCACTATAGACACGCTGCTGGCGCTACAGGCTGAACATCCTGCTGCGCAGCTTTATCTCATCATGGGCGCCGACCAGTTTGCTGCATTTGGGCAATGGCACCAGTGGCAAACGATACTGCAAACCGCTATAATATGTATAGCTGCTCGCGCCCGTATTATTTGGCCTAAAGACCAATTTGACGCTTATAATGAGGCTCAAAATCGGCTTTTGGAGCTGCCTTTGCCCGAAATGGCGGTCAGCGCCACCCAAATTCGTCAGTTACTGGCGGCCGCCGCAAACGCCGGCTTAGGCGAAAATCAGGCTATTGCTGACTTGTTGCCTGCACCTGTTGCGCGTTATATTGCCCAACATCAGCTTTATCAAACAGCTCTGCCACACTAGTTTTACTTTATAAAGATACCGAATGAATACAAACGCGAATAGCTCAGTCAGGTCTGCCGCCGTAGAAAAGAAAGACGTTCAAAAACTGCAGCGCGCCATCATCGATGGGCTGGAAGACGTCAAGGGGCAAGACATTGTGGTGTTTGACACCGAGCACATCACGTCGCTGTTTGAGCGGGTCATCATT
>JANOWB010000115.1:0-2054 GCA_031417695.1 Polaromonas sp. | reverse complement strand
GGCGGCAGCGGTGCAGGCGGTGTGACGGATGCGGATGGCAAACTGGTCGGCGGCTTTAACGGCACGTCGGTGGTACAAGCCCACATGACCAATTCACGCTTGACCGACCCTGAGATATTGGAGTTCCGCTTTCCGGTACGCCTAGAAAGCTACGAGATCCGCGCGAATTCAGGTGGTGCAGGCAAGTGGCATGGCGGCAATGGCGGCGTGCGGCGTGTGCGGTTTTTAGAAGCGATGACAGCCAGCATTTTGTCCAACGGCCGCAAATACGGTGCTTTCGGCATGGCAGGCGGTGAGCCTGGGCAGGTTGGTCAAAACGTGGTGGTGCGCAGCGATGCAAGTATCGAAACGCTAGGCCACATCGGCCAGGCCGACATGCTGCCGGGTGATGTGTTTGAGATTCACACGCCGGGTGGGGGTGGGTTTGGGAAAATTTGACGTGTTTTGCTCTATTTTGAGGGTCTAATCCGACTTTTACCCAACTTAGATTCAATCACGAGTTGCGAATTTAACAGTGTGAGAAGGTGAGTCGAAGTGGCATTCGCTGCGATGATTTACCGACCTACCACAGTCAAATTTGGCAACACATGAACAAACACATCGACTCCCACACACGATACCAAATCCAGATCGGCTTGGCCAAAGGCAATAGCGCTAGCGCTATTGCGCAAATTATTGGCTACAGCATCAGCACTGTTTACAGGGAAATCGCACGCAACAAAGGCGGCGCTGGCTACGACGCCCAGTTCGCCCAACAAAGAGCCAGCAGGCGCGCTGTGTTCTCGCGCAACGCACGCATTACGCCGCTCAAGATGTGGCACAGCGTTGATCATTACTTGCGCCTGGAGCACAGCCCCGAACAAATAGCAGGCTTGCTGAGCATCAGTCACGAGACAATCTACCGCTATGTTTATCGGGACAAAAAGGCCAATGGCTGTTTGCACCTGCACCTGCGCTGCCAAAAGCCGTACAGGAGGCGCTGCAGCGGCGCCAACAGAGCCAGGCGCGGGCAGATGGCCAACCAGCGCCGTATTGATGAGCGGCCTGCATATGTTGAGTCTCGCGCCCAAGTGGGCCACTGGGAGTTTGACTCCATCGTTGGGCCCAGTCACGCCAGCAGCGTCATTACCGGGGTTGAGCGCAAGTCAGGCTATGTGGTCATGGCGCTCATGGATGCGCCAGGTGCTGAGGGCGCAAGCAAGGCTATGGCGTGCCTTCTAAAGTCGATGGCGTGCTGTGTCAAAACCATCACGACAGACAACGGCAAGGAGTTTGCTTTGCACGAGTGGCTCGATGCACAACTCGCCTGCACGTCGTACTTCTGCCGGCCTTATGCCAGCTGCGAGCGGGGCAGCAATGAAAATGCCAATGGTTTGATCCGGCAGTACCTGCCCAAAAAGCGGGACTTAGCAACTGTCACTCAGCAGGAGATAGACATGATCATGGACAGACTGAACAGCCGTCCTCGAAAAAGACTGGGATTTAAAACGCCCAATCAGGTGTTTCTACAATCGCTCAAACGTTTCGCAATTCGTCGTTGAATCTAAGCAATAAATACGGGCGCAAGCAGCTATAAAATACATAGCATTAAAACGATGTTGGCTACGTGAATCTTCTTTTGGTTGATGCATGCAGCATGCTCAACGGACAGGTACTCGACTGGCCAGCGGTTGCGGTTGAAAGTCTGGCAAAAAACGGCAACCAGTCTGCGGCTCAAAACTGGCCGCGACACCAGTACATTGGCTGGCAATGCTGGCTGGTGTGGGCTGGTTGCCGCTGGCTACCCAGTCAAGCAGGGCGCGCATGGCGGTCACGTATTGCGCGTCGCTTGTATAGCTGTGGCTGTCGTCGCGGGTAAAGACTTGCACCAGTTGCTGCAAGCTGCCGCCATTGGCCATGGTGTCCCGAAAGGTGGATTCAAGTTCTACAAACGCTACTGCGTCGTTGATGCCGTGCAGGGTAAGCACAGGCACATTGATGCGACCTTGCGGGTCGGTGTCGGCACTGAAATCGTTTAATGCCGTTTGGTCAGCGGTATAGCGTGCTACCTTTGC
>JANOWB010000114.1:0-2214 GCA_031417695.1 Polaromonas sp. | reverse complement strand
GTAATGTAAGCAATACGGGTTGAAAAAATACCTTTTTCGCCAGTCAGTTTTTCGTACACAAAGTCAGCAATACGGTGCGCCGACAAACGAAGGTCAGCCGCGCTGACAGCATAGTTTTGGCTGCCTAAGTCCTGGCCACGCACGGTATCCCACAAGCGAAGCCGCACATCAAAACGGCCATCGGCCAACGGGGTAACGCTGCCGGTTACGAGGGAATCAACACCTTTTTGCCGCCACGCAGTCAAGTCGGGGCGAGTAGTTTCGTCAAGCACGGCGCCTGCGGTGTCCACTGCCCGAAACACGCCGCTGCGCTCCAGGTCGGCTTTGACAATAGCGCCGATTTTTTGCGGTGCCTGAGCCTCACCGCGAAAGGTGGCAACGGCAATAGGCATTTGGCTCAAGCCCACGCCTGACACCTCAACCCGGAACTGGGCTGCGGCGGGCAAGCAAACTGCACACACGCTAATCAAAAGCCATCGAAGAAAGTACAAACGCAAAATGGGATGGGTTAGGGGCATGAAGTAAAGCGGTACAAGTTTCAGAGCGCTCGGCGAGCGATTGGTTCCGAGTGATTAAATAGCATGAGTCATGATAAAAAAAGCTTGAGCAAAGCGTATCCGACTAAATTTGAAAATGAATATTGGCCGCGCAATAGTTCGTAACCGTGTGAAACGACAGCAAGTCTTGGCGGCGTTGGCCTACAAATTTTTGCTGCGAGCCTGCCGATTGAGCATCCACAGCTTCAAGTATCGGTAATAGGTAGTTTGCGCAACTGAGACAGCCAAAACAAAACCCATGCGCCCATCTAAAAAACCCAAGCGTAAAAAATAGGTACGCAAAAAAGCCCACGCGCTGCGGGCGATGGCGGATGCAAGCGACGCTGACTGAACCTTGGAGAACTGGTCGACTGCACCGGCGCTTGAGTAGGCGTTGGACTTGTCGAGCATTTGCTCCAGGCTGCGATAGGTTTCGTGCAACAACTCAGATTTGAGTCTGCCAACTTTGCCTTGTGTAATGACTTTTTCGTGCACCAAGTCATTTGAAAACTTTGCATCGCCGCGCCGGAACAGTCGCACCACATGGTCGGGGTACCAGCCAGAGTGGCGCATGTACTGCCCACAAAAGCTCGACAAGCGAGGCACAGCGTAGGCAGCGAACTGCGGCGCCGCTAGCGCTTGTTCGATTTCAGTTTGCAACGCTGGCGTTATGCGCTCATCGGCATCAATTGACAGTACCCAGTCGCAGCGGGCAAGCGCCAAAGCCCTGCCCTTTTGCACGCCAAAGCCCTGCCAGTCGGCATCGACGGTGACTTCAGCGCCAAGCGCTTGTGCGATAGCAACGGTGCCGTCAGTGCTGCCTGAGTCCAGCACCACGATCTGGTCAGCGAAGGCAACACAGGCCAAGCAGGCAGCAATGTTGTGCGCCTCGTTTTTGGTGATGACCGTTACCGTCAAGCTGCTCAAATCATTCTTTCAGGGCACAAAACGGCTAAAAATGAGGTTAAAAACATAGTTTTACTCAATAAATACGGGCGCGAGCAGCTACTAAATATATAGCAAAAACCAGACAGACACCCACCGCCAAATGAATTACTTGCGCACGCAGTCTGCGTAGTAACGCACTTTCCCTTTGGCATCCGTCTGCTCCACCAGGCCGTGAATGTCCGTCTCAAACCCTGGGCACTGGGCATTGAACTCGCGGGCAAACTTTAAATAATCCACGATCTTTTTATTAAACACTTCACCCGGAATCAACAGCGGAATACCCGGCGGGTACGGCGTGACCAAGCCGACGGTAATGCGGCCTTCGAGGTGGTCAATCTCGACCCGCTCTGTGGTGCGGTGGGCAATATTGGCGTACGCGTCGCTGGGCTTCATGGCCGGTAGCAAATCGCTCTGGTACACCTCTGTGGTTAGGCGCGCAATGTCGTACTTGGCGTACATGGCGTGAATGTGCTGGCACAGGTCGGCCAAGCCCATCTTTTCGTACTTGGGGTGCTTTTGGCAAAACTCCGGCAATATGCGCCACATGGCGGCGTTCTTGTCGTAGTCGTCTTTGAACTGCTGCAAGGCAGTCAGCAACGTGTTCCACCGGCCTTTGGTGATACCAATGGTGAACATGATGAAGAAACTGTACAGGCCGGTTTTTTCAACAATCACGCCATGCTCAGCCAAAAACTTGGTGACGATGCTGGCCGGAATGCCGGTTTTGGCA
>JANOWB010000113.1:0-4210 GCA_031417695.1 Polaromonas sp. | reverse complement strand
CCGCTGTTTGTGGTGACCATGGCGTCGCAAAATTTACCGGGTGTTGCGGCGATTCAAGCTACAGGTTACGGCGGCCAAATTCTGGTGTCTAAAGTGATCACGATGACGGGCGTGGCAACCTTGGTGTTGGCGCCGTTTGGTGCGTTTGCCCTGAACTTGAGCGCCATTACCGCGGCCATCGTCATGGGCAAAGAGGCGCACCCAGACCCAGACAAACGCTACACCGCCGCCGTGAGCTGCGGTGCGATTTACCTGGGTATTGGCGTGTGCGGTGCGGCGGTGACCAGCTTGTTGGCGGCTTTCCCCAAAGAGTTGGTGGCGGCGATTGCCGGGCTGGCGCTGCTCGGCACCATTGGCGCGGGGCTGGCTGCAGCAGTTAAAGACGAGTCACACCGAGAAGCCGCATTGATTACATTTTTAGTCACGCTGTCGGGCGTGGTGATTGCAGGCATTGGCTCGGCCTTCTGGGGTGTGGTGGCCGGCGCGTTAGCGCTGTTTGTACAACAATACGGGCAACGCAGCCCGCACCAATCATAAAAACCGCCATGCAAATTCTTTTCGTTGCTGACCCGCTTGAGTCATTTCAAATTTACAAAGACACCACGTTTGCGATGATGCGCGAGCTGCAAAAGCGCGGCCACACGCTGGCTGCGTGCGAGACCAAAGACATTCGCTGGCAGTTGGGTGAAAGCGTGACTGCTTTTGTGCGCGACATCAAATTGACGGGGGCGCCCGATGCATGGTTTACCGCCGAGCAATCGCATCCTAACGAGCGGCCGCAAGCTCTAAAAGATTTTGGCGCCGTAGTCATGCGCAAAGATCCGCCTTTCGACAGCGAATTTTTTTACAGTACCCACCTGCTGGAGCAAGCCGAGCGGGAGGGCGCGAAAGTTTTTAACAAGCCACGCGCTTTGCGAGACCACCCCGAAAAGCTCGCCATCATGGAGTTTGCGCAGTTCATTGGCCCCACGCTGGTCACGCGCGACGCAAGCGACATCAAGCGCTTTCATGCCCAGCACAAAGACATTATTTTGAAGCCACTCGACGGCATGGGCGGCATGGGAATCTTCCGCGTGAAAGAAGACGGTCTAAATTTGGGCAGCATGATTGAAACACTGAACAAAGGCGGCGCGCAAAGCGTGATGGTGCAAAAGTTTTTGCCCGACATTGTCAAAGGCGACAAACGCATTTTGGTCATCGGCGGCAAGGCAGTTCCGTTCAGTTTGGCGCGTATTCCGCAGGGCAATGAGGTGCGCGGCAATTTGGCGGTGGGCGGTAAAGGTGTGGCGCAACCCCTTTCAACGCGCGACCTTGAAATCGCCAACGCGATTGGCCCAGTGCTTGCGGCGCGTGGCTTATTGTTAGCTGGCATTGACGTGATTGGCGACTGCGTAACCGAGATCAACGTGACCAGCCCGACGTGCTTTCAAGAAATTTTTCAGCAAGCTGGGTTTGATGTGGCCGCGATGTTTGCTGACGCGTTAGAGGCGGCTTTGTAAAACTTCGCGGCGTTTGGTTTGTCGGCGCACAGTTGGCCAGCCACTCGATTGCTTGCCTATCCGCTCAATGGGCTGTTAAGGCGCCGCCCACAAATACCTTCAGTTCCCCCGGCGCAAACTGTTGCCAGCGCTCGTTGCTGGTCAACGGTGCGCTGACCACCACCGCCACTTTATCGGTTGCGCGGGTATGGTCGGCAAAATTGATGCTGACGTCTTCATCGCTTAAAGTGGCGTGGGCAAAAGGGTGTTTGCGTTCAACGCAATACAAACCCTGCGCGGTGGTTTGAATAGCCGCATGCGCCCACAGCGCTTGCCCATTGCTGAGTAAAAAGTTAAACGTACCGTGCGGCGCAATATGCGCGGCAAGCTCGCGCAGCGTGATGCTCAGCTCCGCCACAGGCGGCAACCCCGCGTGCGATTTGGCCAGCTCTTGCATGACCCAGCAAAAAGCCCGCTCGCTGTCGGTGTCCCCTACCGGTTTAAAGCTGGCGTGCAGCTGCGGCGCAAAACCTTTCAAGTCGCCGTTGTGGGCAAACACCCAATAGCGGCCCCACAGTTCCCGCACAAAAGGGTGACAGTTTTCCAGCGCTACCCGGCCTTGCGTAGCCTTGCGGATGTGCGAGATAACGTTGCGGCTTTTAATCGGGTAGCGGCTGATCAGCTCGGCTACCGGCGAAGTGCAGGCGGGCTGGTGGTCAACAAAATGACGCAGGCCTTTGTCATCGTCGCCTTCCCCTTCTCCTTCAAAGAAAGCGATGCCCCAGCCGTCAGCGTGGTGGTCAGTCTGGCCGCCGCGCTGGGCAAACCCCCTGAAACTGAACGTGACATCAGTCGGGGCGTTGCAGTTCATGCCCAGCAACTGACACATGCGCTGTGCCCCGCGCTAGCTACGCGGCTCAGACCACAGCTTGCCGCCGGTAGCCCAGTTCTCGCGTTTGATGTCGGTGATGATGATGTCCACCGACTCTGCTACACCGCCCAAAATCTCCACGCTGACCCGAGTGATTTCAGTGACCAGCTTTTTCTTTTGCTCGATGGTTCGGCCTTCCATCATTTCAACGTGGTACGTGGGCATGGTGCTCCTTCGGTAGGTAAAAACACAGATTAAGACAAAAGTTCAGTACAAATTATGCTATAAATTAAATAGCTTCTTGCGCCCGTATTTATTGGATAAAAAGCCTAATTTATGCCCAAAGTTGGCCTAAATACGGCCTAAAAAGGCCTGCCAACTCACTTTAGCCAGCCACGTTTTCTGAAGTACCACATCGGCACGACGGCGCTGGCGGCCATCAGCACCAGTGCATACGGGTAGCCCAGCGCCCAGTCGAGTTCGGGCATTAATTTGAAGTTCATTCCATAAACGCTGGCAATCAGCGTGGGCGGCAAAAGCGCTACGCTGGCCACTGAAAATATCTTGATGATCTTGTTCTGATTGATGTTGATGAAACCAACCGTTGCGTCCATCAAAAAGTTGATTTTGTCGAACAAAAAGGCCGTGTGCGAGTCCAGCGAATCAATGTCACGCAAAATTTGCCGGGCTTCTTCAAACTGCTCGCTTGACAGCATTTTGCTTCGCATCATGAAGCTGACTGCGCGGCGCGTGTCCATCATGTTGCGGCGAATCCGGCCATTCAAGTCTTCGTGCCGCGCAATGGCGCCCAGCACTTCACCCGCCAGCACATCGGTCACGTCACCCGAAAGCACCTTGGCGCTGACTTTTTCCAGCTCGACATAAATGCCTTCCAATGTGTCAGCCGAGTACTCAGCGTCGGCATCAAACAGCTTGAGCAGCACTTCTTTCGCGTCTTCAATCAACCCTGGCGCGCGGCGGGCGCGCATCCTCAGTAGCCGAAACACCGGCACGTCGTCATCGTGAATTGAAAACAGCACGCCTTTGCTTTTCAGGTCGTCGTTGACCTGGTTCAATATAAAAGCGACCCGCACTGTGCGGGGGCCGTGATCGTCGGCGACTAAAAAGTCAGACCGGATATGCAGCTCGCCGTTGTCTTCTTCGTAAAAGCGGGCCGACTCCTCGATGTCTTCATCCATCGCGTCTTCGGGAATTGACAAGCCGTAGTACTGCTTGATCCAGCGTTTTTCTTCGAGCGTAGGCGATTCAAGGTCAACCCAGATCGGCTGAAATTTCGACAATTCTTCGAGCGACTCGATTTCTTCTTGAAAGAGCCGCCCGTTGGCGAGCGTAAAAATATTAAGCATGACTGACTGCCAGTGGTTTCAAGGCGCTGCTTGGTAAGCGGCTACCCCGATAAAAAGGAAATGTTGGTGAGGGTGCTATTGCTTGCAACACCCTAAGCGACGTCATTCGTCAGTCTGCGGCGTTGAAAGCTAGCTAAAAGTCGACATTTTTATGCCAGTTTTCAAGGATTTCTCCGTTGTGAAGATTCGCCGATTATGGCATTGGGCAAGGCCCGCATAAAAGCTGCTTGCCCACCCGCCTGCGCCATGCCAAGCGGGCCCGTCAGACGGTTGCCCCGTAGTGGGTTACCCAAGGTGCGTGGCTCCCACGCCACGGCACCGGATTGGCCGCGCAATTGCACCCCGTTGCAATTTATGCTGCGCTGCAAGATTGCTTAAATGTGGATTCGGGCGCATAGTGAAGTTGAATGTGTTGTTTCCGTCGCCATCCGTTGCAAGTCAGTGGCATTGGGTCAAGCTGGCAGCAGATGGTATTTTTAAAACCCGTTCCTTAC
>JANOWB010000112.1:0-2454 GCA_031417695.1 Polaromonas sp. | reverse complement strand
ACCCAGGTGTGCGCGTCGCTGGCCAGCGGCGTAGAGGCGCGCTGGTCAACGCGCTGAATAATGCCGTTTTCGTCAATGACGAGTGCAATATCGCCACCGAGCGACACCATGGTCTGCGCCAGTTCAGGCGCCCATTCTGATAAAGACTCTGAAAATAAAACAGCGTTGTTAGGTGTAGTCATGACTTACCTCTAATCCAATGCGGCCGGCATATCGGTATAGATATCGGCCCACAGCGCGCGACGGATCAGCAAGCGCCCTGCGGTTTTTAGATTTTTAGCTTTTATCGCCATATTCACAGTTTACACTGTAAACTTAGATTGACACAAGCAAGTGTCAATAATATAATACACGCATGACCGCAACAGCATTAAGCCAGCGCCCGTCCTTGGGGACTGTGGCAGAGCTTTTTAAACCCATTACTTGGTTCCCGCCTATGTGGGCGTTTGCCTGCGGTGTGGTGGCATCGGGCGTGTCTTTACAAGGCAAATGGCTGCTGGCATTGGTCGGCATCGCGTTGGCTGGCCCTTTTGTCTGTGCCACCAGCCAGGCTGTTAATGACTGGTATGACCGCCATGTCGACGCCATCAACGAGCCCCAGCGGCCCATACCGTCTGGCCGCATGCCGGGTCAGTGGGGCTTTTATATAGCGGTGCTGTGGACAGTTGTTTCGTTATTGGTAGCCACTGCGCTCGGCCCTTGGGGTTTTGGGGCGGCGGTAGTGGGTTTGCTGTTGGCCTGGGCGTACAGCGCGCCGCCCATTCGATTGAAAGAAAACGGCTGGTGGGGCAACGCGGCCTGCGGCTTCAGTTATGAAGGCATTGCCTGGGCCACTGGTGCAGCCGTGATGGCCGGGGGCTTGATGCCCGACTGGCGCTCGCTGCTGTTGGCGGCGCTGTACAGCGTGGGCACGCACGGCATCATGACGCTGAACGACTTTAAAGCGGTAGAAGGCGACCGGCAAATGGGTGTGCGCTCTTTGCCGGTGCAACTGGGCATCAACAAAGCCGCTTTGGTGGCGTGCTGGGTCATGGCGGTGCCGCAACTGGCTGTAATTGCGCTGCTGCTGTGGTGGGACAAGCCCCTGCACGGCATGGCCGTGGCGGCGCTGCTTTTTGCACAACTGGGTTTGATGAGTCATTTTTTGGCCAGCGCCAGCAAGCGTGCGCTCTGGTACAGCGGTTTTGGTGTGCCGTTTTTTGTGGCCGGCATGATGGTGAGTGCTTTTGCGGTGCGCGGCCTGGTCGCGCCAGGTTAGTTTTTTCAAACGATGTGGATGTGTCAACTTACAAGGTGAACAACATGGGTCAAACTGAAACTTTTGATGTGGTAGTAGTGGGCGGTGGGCCAGCAGGTGCCACTGCTGCGCGCAAGCTGGCGCAGCAAGGGCGCTCGGTATTGCTGCTTGATCGTGCGGGCCGCGTCAAACCGTGCGGCGGCGCGATTCCGCCGCGACTGATCAAAGATTTTGAAATCCCCGACAAGCTGCTGGTGGCCCGCGCCACATCTGCGCGCATGGTGTCTCCGACCAACAAGCATGTCGATATTCCAATTGACAACGGTTTTGTGGGCATGGTCGACCGCGAGCATTTTGACGAGTGGCTGCGTGAGCGCGCAGTTGCCGCAGGCGCTGTGCTGCGCACCGGCACGTTTGACCGCATTGAGCGCGATGCCGCAGGTAACGCTACGGTGCATTTTCAAGCGCGTGGCCGCGCGGGCCGCGCCGACAGCACACCCAGCTGCGTGCGCGCCAAATCGATTATTGGTGCTGACGGCGCCAAGTCTGAAGTGGCTCGCCAGGAAGTAAAAGCGGCGCTGTACGCCAAGTGCGTGTTTGCGTACCACGAGATTGTTCGCGCCCCGGCAGTCAAGCCTCAAGGCTATGACGATTCGCGTTGCGATGTGTTTTACCAAGGCAAGTTGTCGCCTGATTTTTACGGCTGGGTGTTTCCGCACGGCGACACCTTGAGCATTGGCACCGGCAGCGCCGACAAGGGCTTTTCACTGCGCGGCGCAACGGCGCAACTGCGCCAGCAAGCCGGCCTGGCCGGTGCTGAAACACTCAGGCGCGAAGGTGCGCCGTTGCCCATGAAGCCGCTCAAACGCTGGGATAACGGCCGTGACGTGGTGCTGGCAGGTGATGCCGCTGGAGTGGTCGCACCGGCTTCGGGTGAAGGCATTTATTACGCCATGGTGGGCGGCGAGCTGGCGGCGCAATCGGTTGAAGAGCTGCTGCAAACCGGCAATGTTGGCGTACTAAAGTTGGCCCGCAAACGCTTCATGAAAGAACACGGCCTGGTGTTTGGCGTGCTCGGCATCATGCAGTGGTTTTGGTACAGCAGCGACCGCCGCCGCGAGCGTTTTGTGAAAATTTGCGAAGACCGCGACGTGCAGCAACTCACTTTTGAGTCCTACATGAACAAAAAACTGGTACGCAAAAAACCCATGGCACAT
>JANOWB010000111.1:0-6954 GCA_031417695.1 Polaromonas sp. | reverse complement strand
GCGTGGGCGGTGCTGACTGGAGCTCGTTGGGGCCGTTTTTGACCAGGCGTGATGCGGCTTCTTGTGGCGATAGCCCGCTCTCCAGATCCACCCCCAAAGTCTTCGCAATATCAACCGCTTCTTTGCTGTGAGCCGCGTCTTGAGTACTAGCTGCGGCCATAGGTAAGCGCTGAGGCTGTTGACGCGTCCGTTTGGGCGTTGTACATAGGGCGAATCAATCTATAAGTGTCTTGACGGACTCATTGGAAACGCCAGTTGAGTTGCAATGCATGATTTAGATCAAACAATATGAAGATGGCCGTGCACCGTCCGCAAAGTGATCTGTAGCAGGGAGATACTTGGGAAACCACGCATTTGCACCACGCGCTAAATGAAGGTCACCAATGAACACGCCACTTCACATCGTTTGCCCGCATTGCCACACCACCAACCGTGTGGGGTCTGATCAACTGGCCAGTTCGCCCACCTGCGGAAAATGCAAGCTTTCGCTTTTTGATGGCCACCCGGTTGAGCTGGACGCCGCATCGTTCGACAAGCACATCAGTCGCAACCAGATTCCCGTGGTGGTGGACTTCTGGGCACCCTGGTGCGGGCCCTGCCGCATGATGGCACCCGCCTATGAACAGGCTGCAACTCAGCTGGAGCCGAAAGTACGGCTGACCAAGCTCAACACCGAGGCGCATCCGCAACCAGCAGCGCAATTCAACATTCGCAGCATTCCCACCATGGTGCTGTTTAAAGATGGCAAGGAAGTGGTACGCCAAAGCGGCGCTATGAGCAGCGCAGACATCGTGCGTTGGGTGAAGTCGCAGGTGTAGAGTCATCTTGAACTCTAACTGCGTGCCGATGCATTCTCGGAAGCGAAAGACACACCAAAAGCGCATTTTTCCGTCATTTTAGGCAATAAAAGTGCCTGTAGCCTCACAAATACGGGCGCGAGCAGCTCCTGAAAATATAGCAATTTTTTAACCGAGAGTCTTGGTCAATTGAAGTGCGGGCCAGCCCCAGGAGCACAACCCAACAAGCAACCCGGGTTACTTCACCAGCAGCACCGGAATGTCGCAGTCAGTTATTACTCGCTGCGCGATGCTGCCCATCAGTGCGCGACCGATTAGCCCGTGGCCGCGTGTCCCCATCACGATCATGTGTGACTTTTCTTTTGATGCGGCTTTCAGAATTTCCTCGACTGGATGACCCACGACAAATGTTGCGCGGTAGTTAAGCGCATGCTTGTCCAAAAATTTTCTGATGGGGGCAAGCACCTTGTCGGCCTCTTCTTGATGGTAGGCCGCTACCTCGGCGGATCCCATCACGGTTACTACACGCCCCGGCACAGGGAGTTGCACGTTCAGCACCACCAACTCATCGTTGGTGTTGACCATGCTGTCATGATTGACCAGAAAAGCCAGCGCTTTTTTGGTGTACTCGCTGCCATCAGCGGCCAATAAGATTTTCATGTTGATTTGCCTGGCTTAACGAAGCACCAGCACCGGTATGTGCGAATGCGTCAGCACATGCATTGTCTCGCTGCCCATCAGCAGGCGCTTCATGCCGCGCCTGCCGTGGGAAGCCATCACGATGAGATCGCATTTGTGCTTTTTGGCGGCGTTGATGATCGCTTCTGCGGTGAAATCTGAAGAAACGGTCACCGCTTTGGCTTTGATGCCTTCAGCTTCGGCGGCGTCTCTAACCTTGTCGACCACCGCCATGGCGGCATCAGCCCATTGCTTTTCTACGCCTGCGACGTTGTTGACAGACAGCGCTACGCCGCCTTCAAAGTAGCTAACCGGGTAGCGCGGCACCACTTTGAGAACCACGATGCTTGCGCCCGTCAGTGCGGCAAGCTCCAGGCCGCTGGTCACCGCTTTTTTGGACAAGGTAGAGCCGTCGGTGGCAATCAGAATTTTTTGGTACATGGTGGGTCTCCGGTAGTTAAGTCAATAGAGTAGAAGAAAACATTGCCGCCGGACTTGATCCATATCAACACTTGTTTGCTTACCTGGCGCTAGGCTTGCGCTATGCAGGCCGCCACGCTTAAAACTTTCTCAGAACGCGGGCAAACCGCGGTGCGACGCAATCCAACCGATACCCCACTTTCCCTTTACGACGAACCTGAGGAGCTGAGCGCCTTCAGCCAAAGCATAAACAACGACAAAAACGTGTTGGAGTCTTTTGTGGTGGTGCGGGGCATGCATTGCGCGGCTTGTGCGCTGACGCTGGAGTCCGCATTGCGAGATGTTGCGGGAGTGCTGGCAGTGCAGGTTAGTGCAGCAAGCGCCAGCGCCAGGGTTACCTGGTCTCAAGCGAACACCAAAGCGTCGATTTGGATGAATGCCGCTTTGGCACAGGGCTACCAGCTATTGCCTGCAGAGGACGCTTTTTCTTCTGACAATGACCGCCAGCAATCGCGCCTTGCGCTCTGGCGCTGGTTGGTGGCTGGCTTTTGCATGATGCAGGTCATGATGTATGCAGCGCCGACCTACTTCACGCAGCCAGGCGATGTGTCGCCTGATATTGAAAAGCTGCTGCGTTGGGCGTCGTGGGTGCTCAGTTTGCCGGTGGTGATTTTTTCATGCAGGCCGTTTTTTGCCAACGCGTGGCGCGACTTGATGCGGCGCAGTATCAGCATGGACTTGCCTGTTGCTATCGGCATAGGCGTGACTTTTGCGGTCAGCACCGCAGCCACTTTTGAGCCGCAGGGTTGGTGGGGGCGAGAGGTGTACTTTGACTCGCTGACGATGTTTGTGTTTTTTCTGTTGACCGGGCGTTGGCTGGAGCAGCGCTTGCGCTCGCGCACCGCAGGCGCGTTGGGTGCGCTGATGCAGCGGCTGCCTCTAAGTGCTGAGCGGCAGTTGCCGGCTGGTGAGTTCGAGCGGGTCGCTGTGCGCCGCTTGAGGGTTGGAGATGTGATTCGCGTGTTGCCAGGGGAGGCCTTCCCCGCAGATGGTGCAGTGCTGAAAGGCGCCACGTTTGCCGATGAGGCGCTGCTAACCGGGGAGTCTCGTCCAGTAGCGCGCGGCGTCGGCGACCTGGTGCTGGCGGGTAGCTACAACGTGGGCAATGCCGCGATGGTGCGCGTTGACAAGCTGGGGGCGGCTACGCGCTACGCGCAAATCGTCACGCTCATGGAGCGCGCCTCGCTTGATAAACCGCGCTTGGCTGTGTTGGCTGATAAGGTGGCCAAACCGTTTTTACTCTTCGTGCTGCTGGCCGCCGCAGGTGCAGCAGCTTATTGGTGGCGCACGGACCCAGCCATGGCCTTGATGGCCGCGGTTGCTGTGCTGGTGGTGACTTGCCCTTGCGCGCTGTCGTTGGCTACGCCCACTGCCATGCTGACGACTGCTGGCCTGCTGGCGCGCAACGGTGTGTTGGTGCGGCGTTTGCAGGCGATTGAATCGTTAGCCGATATTGACACCGTGATCTTTGACAAGACCGGCACGCTGACTGATGCCGCCATGCATCTAAGGTCGGTGCAAGCCCGGCCAGGTGTTTCTAGCGATCAAGCGCTGCAATGGGCGGCCGGCCTGGCAGAGCACTCTTTGCACCCGGTGTCTCGCGCGCTGTTAGGTGCTGCTTTAACAAAGGCTGGCATGGTTGATGTCAAAGAGTTCGCAGGTCTTGGTCTTCAGGGATGGCTTGCCGAAAGTTCTGCAAACGTCACAGGCCCACTGCGTTTTGGCTCAAACCTGTTTTGCCAGGTTGATGCCGCTGTTGACACCAGCAGACTTGTATATCTTGCGGACCTAGAAGGATGGCTAGCGACGTTTGAATTTGCCGAGAGTGTGCGGCCAGAAGCCGCAAAAACCGTTGCCACTTTGCAGTCGCAAGGGTTGAGTGTTTACATGATGTCTGGTGACACCCAAGCTGCCGCGGCTGGTGTTGCCCATCAACTTGGCATCGATAACTTTCAAGGCGATTGCAAACCTGAAAGCAAGTTGGCATTGATGAAGGCGCTGCAAGCTAAAGGACGCATTGTGTTGATGGTGGGCGACGGCTTGAACGACGGGCCTACGCTGGCGGCGGCGCATGTGTCTGTGGCTATTGGTGCAGCCGTGCCGCTAGCCCAGGCGCAGAGCGATTTTGTGATGCCTGGCGCGCAGTTGTTAATGCTGCCGGTCATGCTTGGTCAAGCCAGGCGCACCCTACGCATCGTCAAGCAAAACTTGGCGTGGGCTGCGATTTACAACGCTATTGGCGTGCCCTTGGCGCTGGCGGGGCTAATGCCCGCATGGCTGGCTGGGCTGGGTATGGCGGCCAGCTCGCTGCTGGTCATTGCAAATGCTGCGCGTCTTTCAAAATTTGACGCGAGCGAGTGATGGACATTTTGTTTTTACTGGTTCCGCTGTCTGTGCTGCTTGCGCTTGCGGTAATGGGCGTGTTGGCTTGGGCGGTGTGGTCTGGGCAATTTGAAGAGCTGGACAGTGAAGGCCAGCGGATTTTGATGGCTCAGCCTGAGCTACCCAATGATGCAAGCTTGATCCATATCAATACCCCCGACAACATCCGTCAGCACACTTGACTCATAACTTCAGGCTACGAGGAATCCAACTATGAGTGCAGTACTTACCCTTCCACCCCTTCATACCCCTGCACGCATTTGGTCAGCCTCAAAGGCCACGGTCTATAACGACAAGGTGGTGCGCCAGTTCAGCATCATGGCGGTGGTGTGGGGAGTAGTCACCATGCTGGTGGGCGTGTTTATTGCTGCGCAAATGGCTTGGCCTGAGCTGAATTTCGGTATCTCATGGTTGTCGTTTGGGCGCTTGCGCCCGCTGCACACCAATGCGGGCATTTTTGCGTTTGGTGGCTGCGCGCTGTTCGCCACCAGCTACCACGTGGTCCAGCGCACCTGCCAGACGCGCATCATTTCAGACAAGCTGGCGGCTTTTCACTTTTGGGGCTGGCAGGCGGTCATCGTTGCGGCGGCCATCACGCTGCCCATGGGCTTTACGCGGGGCAAAGAGTATGCCGAGCTAGAGTGGCCCATTGCCCTTTTGATTACCGTGGTGTGGGTTGCCTACGCCATCACCTTTTTTGGCACGATTGGCATCCGCAAGGTACGCCATATTTACGTCGCCAACTGGTTTTACGGTGCGTTCATCATTGCGGTGGCGATGCTGCACATCGTCAATGCAGCCGTGGTGCCAGCGGGCTGGATGAAGTCGTATTCAGCTTACGCAGGCGTGCAAGACGCCATGGTGCAGTGGTGGTACGGGCATAACGCGGTGGGCTTTTTGCTCACGGCCGGGTTTTTGGGCATCGTTTACTACTTTATTCCCAAGCAGGCTGAGCGGCCTGTGTATTCGTATCGCTTGTCCATCGTGCATTTTTGGGCGCTGATATTCACCTACATGTGGGCTGGCCCGCACCACTTGCACTACACCGCGTTGCCAGACTGGGCGCAGTCGCTGGGCGTTGTGTTCTCGCTGATCTTGTTGGCACCCAGCTGGGGCGGCATGATCAATGGTGTGATGACACTCTCAGGCGCTTGGCACAAGCTGCGCGACGACCCGATCATCCGCTTCATGATTGTGGCGCTGTCGTTTTACGGCATTGCGACATTTGAAGGCCCAATGCTGTCGATCAAGACCGTCAACGCGCTGTCGCATTACACCGACTGGAACATTGCGCACGTTCACGGTGGCACGCTGGGCTGGGTTGGTTTTATATCAATGGGTGCCTTGTATTACCTGGTACCGCGCCTGTTTGGTCAAACAAAAATGCACAGCGTGCCGGCCATTGAGCTGCACTTTTGGGTGGCTACCGTCGGCATCGTGCTGTACATCGCCGCCATGTGGATAGCCGGCGTGATGCAGGGGTTGATGTGGCGTTCAATCAACCCTGATGGCTCATTGACCTACACCTTTGTTGAAAGTGTGAAGGCCACCTATCCGTTTTACGTGGTGCGCTTTTTTGGGGGTATTTTGTACCTGACGGGCATGCTGGTAATGGCCTGGAATGTGTTTATGACGGCGCGGGCGGGCAAGCCTGTGGATGCGCTGATTCCATCCGTTGCGGCTCACGCATAGGCAACATACAAAAGGAACCAGTCATGGCATTTACCCACGAAAAAGTTGAAACCAGCAACACGCTGATGATTGTGCTCATTTTGATCGTGCTGGCGGTTGGCGGCATGGTGGAGATTGTTCCGCTGTTCTTTCAAAAGTCCACCACGCAGCCGATCAAAGGCATCACACCAGATTCAGCCTTGAAGGTGGTCGGGCGAGATATTTATGTGCGTGAAGGTTGCTACAACTGCCACTCACAAATGATTCGCCCGCTGGTGGCTGAAACGCTTCGTTATGGCCACTATTCGGTGGCGGGCGAGTTTGTATACGACCACCCGTTTCAGTGGGGCAGCAAACGCACTGGGCCTGACCTGCACCGCGTGGGCGGCAAATACAGCGACGAGTGGCAGCGCCTGCACTTGATTGCACCGCGTGACTTGGTACCCGAGTCCATCATGCCCGCCTACCCATGGCTAGAGAAAGCGCCAGCCGACCACGCGTCCATTTCCGCTCACATGACGGCCCTGCGACGCGTCGGCGTGCCTTACACCGATGCACAGATTGCCGCCGCACCAGATGAAGTCAAGGGCAAGACCGAGCTGGACGCATTGATATCGTATTTGCAGGGCTTGGGCCTGGCGCTGAAGTAAGGAGGAGACAAAACATGGACATCAATATTCTTCGCAGCTTGGTAACAGCCTTCAGCTTTGTGCTTTTTGTCGGCATTTTGGTGTGGGCTTTTCGGCCTGCTCGCAAAGTCGAATTTGACGAAGCTGCGCAATTGCCCTTTACCAATATCGCAAAGCGTAACCAGGAGCCACAACCATGAGCGATTTCGTCAACGGATTCTGGCCTTGGTATGTCGCTGCGATCAGCATTGTTTCGATACTTGCTTGCGGTTTGCTGCTGTATCTAGCGGGCAAAGCGACGGTCGTGGCGCATGATG